>CALCUH010000068.1 GCA_937907165.1 uncultured Bacteroidales bacterium
CGCCAGTGTAGAAGGCACCGCTCTTTTGAGTACCGTCTTTCTCACATTCAGGACCGAAGTATGCGCCGTTCTCGTCGAAGAAGTCTGAAGTGATAGCTGTTGTGCTACCGCCTTCTGAGCCGCCCTCAGAACCACCTTCTGAGCCACCCTCAGAACCGCCTTCTGAACCGCCGCAGTTTTCCACTTTCACGGAGTTTGATTGAGCTAATACCTTACCATTCGATTTGGTGATGGTAATCATACCAGATCCAGCTTTAGGTTTCCATTCACAAGAACCAGAACCGCTTATACCTTCTTTGATGACATAACCAGCCACACCAGAGAACTCAACGTAGTTGATGTTACATCCATCACCGTCTGTGCTCTTGATGAAGAGTCTCATTTTGGAAGTAGAGACTGCGTCGAAATTCGCTTTGAAATCGTTGCCGACTTTAGTGCCAGTGTAAGCGGTTTTCCAAGAACCGTTAACATCATATTGTACTTCGAAGCTTGTGATAAGTCCGTATTGGGTACATTCGTCGATTGTGATACCTCCGACTGTTTGAGTCTTTCCTAAGTTGAATTCAACCCACTCGTCTTTTCCAGTCATGGAACCCCAACGGCTGCTACCTCCGTGGCTACCGTCATCAGACAAAATCTTGTCAGCGGTCCACATTGGATTGCTTGCGGTTTCGCCCCACTCGGAAGAAGCTTTTGCGCTTGAGATGGAGATTTCAGTGGAAGAAGAACCGCTACCGAAGTTCAAGCTGAAGGTCTTTCCGTTAGCGTCACCGCTCATTGTCCATTTGATGGTGTAGGTAGAGTCCTTGCAGAATTTGTCTGCCTTTGGCATCTCGATGGAGAATTCAGGATCCGGAACAGCAGGTTGACCTGAACCTACGACGATATCACCGCCGTTAGGAACTGCTTTGAAATAAACATAGCCTCCGCTCACCTCGGATTCGAGTTCGTTGTCGCTTTGGGTTACTTTAATATTGGACCAGCCGTCTTGCATTGGCACCTTGATTGACAATGGGTAGTCCCATTTACAAAGGGTGTTGCTTGTCAATTTAGAATCCAAAGTTAATGAATAAGTGTCGCTGGAAGCGTCACTGGAAATTTTGGTGATTTTTGCGTTGTTACGTTCTTGCAAGTACATAATCGCATCGCGGAACGTACATACCCAATAATCTTTCTTGTTTTGGTTCAGCCATTGCAATGTGCCAGTGAATGCGTCTTGGCTTGTTGGTGAGTAACTGCCGTTTCCTGCATATCCTTGGAATCCATGGATAAGGAAAACGCACCATCCGCCGTTTGCTTGTTGGCATTTGCTGGTAAATCCGTTTGTGTTGTTGATACCTTGGTCACCGCAAATGGAGCAGTCCAAATTACTGAAATCGTTTGGACGGGTGCTGTTGATTTGACCACCGCAGATACGACCGCCGATGTAGTTCTGAAGAACTGCGTCTTTTCCCGGATTTATGCAGTTAGGATATGCGATCGTTAAGCATGGTTGACCGATTTTCTGCTCAATTGTGCTTTTTGATGATGAAAGTTCGTTAGCATTTGAATTGTGGGAGTTTGTGTGGCTACCGATTTCGTGTCCTCTACTAGCAAGTCCTTTGTAGCCGCTCCAATCGCTTGTCCAGTTAACCACGACGTAGAATGTCGCTTTGAAACCGTATTTGTCAAGTTGTTGGGCTCCCCAATTGTGGGAATTCCATTCGTTGGCGCCATCATCGAAAGTGAAGGTGACAGCCGACTTACACCAGTTCTCCCATGTTGCTATTTCCTGGGCTATCGCTCCGGAAATGCCTATTGCCATACTGGCGAATAGTGTGATTAACTTCTTGTTCATGATATATGTGTATAATGGTTAATATTCAATTTGTAAAATACTTTGTTCCTATTTTGAACAAATTTGAATAACTTCTTCTCAACTCTTTGTCAGCTTGCAAATTTAGTAGAATATTATTTCTAAAGAAAAAAAAAAGGAACATTTTATGTAAGATGTGGATTTTCAATAATTAAAATAGTAATTTTGTCAGCCTATTAAAAAAATACAAATTTTGAAATTTTTATATCTTATGGTGAAAAATAGATATTTATTATCGGTAGCGGTTTTTTTTGGTGTGTGTGTGTCGGCTCTCGCCGGTTCTATCTCTGGTAGGGTATTGGATAAGGAGACAGCGCAGACGCTTCCCTATGGCGACGTGGAGTTGTTGCTCCCTGCGGATAGTTCCGTGGTGTCGGGTGAGATGACGGATGATGATGGTAACTTCCTCTTTGAGAACGTCGGTAAGGGCGATTATCTGCTCCGTGTTTCTTATATGGGGTATGTCGACCGTTATCGGAAAGTGAAAGTGATGGAAGATACTTCCAATGTGGTTATCAAAAGGATATCTTTGAAGATTGACGCCCAATTGCTGGATGAGGTGGCTGTACTTGCCGAGAAGACGCCTGTTCAGGTGAAGGAAGATACCTTGGTCTATAACGCCTCTTCGTTCCGTGTGATGGACGGGGCAATCTTGGAAGACCTCGTGAAGAAGTTGCCGGGCGCCGAATTGACGACGGACGGCAAATTGGTGGTCAATGGAAAAGAGGTGAAGAAGATTCTTGTGGATGGTAAGGAGTTTTTCTCCGATGATCCGCAGATATCTATGAAGAACCTCCCTGCCAATATGGTGAATGAGGTGAAGGCTTATGAGAAAAAGAGCGAGTCTGCCCAGCTTACGGGTGTCGACGATGATGAGGATGAGATGGTCTTGGACCTTAGCGTGAAGAAGGGAATGAAGGATGGCTGGATCGGTAACGTGTTCGGCGGATTGGGCGCCGACTTGCGTGTGGACGACCCTAACCTGCGTTATGAGGCGGGCGGTAGTGCCAGCAAATTCTCCGAGAATTCCAACTTCTCTGTGGTCGCTTCTTCTAATAATACGAACAAAAGCGGATACGACGGAAACGCCGCCTCTTCGGGTGAAGGCGTCAATACGGCTTCTACGGTGGGCGTGACTTTCGCTAAGGATAAGAGCGAGAAGTTCGATTACGGAGGTAATTTCCAATATGGCCATAAGAAGAATGATGTGGAGAAGGATATCCACCGCGAGACTTTCCGTAGAAGCGGTACAACTTATCAGGATGAATCGGATAATTCTTTGAAACATGGTGATAACGCTTCGGGTAGCTTCCGATTCAGATGGAAGCCGGATTCCTTGACGAATATCGTATTCAGACCGAATGTCAGCTATTCCTACAATTATGGTGAGGCTTCGGATATCGCCTCTAACTTCAACTCTTCGCATAAAATCAATTATACGAAAAGCTCCTTTAAAAAGAATGAGAGTAATAATTTGAACTTAAACGGTTCTTTGCGTTTCGTTCGTAAGCTGAATGAGGATGGTAGAAACATTAGTTTGAACGCGAATGGTGGTTATACCCATTCTCCTTCCGACCTTCGCTCCACATCGCGCACCGATTTTTTCTTCTATGACGATGATGATGATATGGATGAGTCTATCGATTCGGTATTGCTGACGGACAGATGGACGGATAAGATGAGTAATAATGTTAATTATTCTATCGAGGCTTCTTACACGGAACCGCTCTTCGCTAAGCATTATTTGGTGTTCAAATATCGTTTCCAACATAGGAACTCTGATTCATACTCTTATGTTTATGATGAGGACGATCTTTCAAACCGAATCGATTCGCTTAGTAGTTCGGTCGAGAACAACTATAATACGCATAGGGCTGAAATCGGTTTCCAAGGCAAGAGTGTGAGGATGAACTATAACGTCGGTTTCGCTTTGCAACCGCAGATTTCCTCCACGGACAATTATTTAGGAAGAAATAAGGGAAAGAATATGAGACAGAGTGTGCTCAACTTCTCTCCTAGTTTGCGTTATCAATATAAGTTCAGCAAACAGCATAACTTGATGTTGCGTTATAATGGACAGAGCTCCGCTCCTAACGTGGAGGATTTGCAAGAGGTGATAGACGAGAGCGACCCGTTGAACCTTCGTTATGGTAATCCGGACTTGAAGCCTTCGTATACGAACACGGTCACCGCACGTTACAAGAAGTATAATAGCGAGAAGCAGAGCAGTATCATGGCGAACGTCACTTTCCGCAATGTGGTGAACGCTATCACTAACGTTATTTTGTACGACCAATCGACGGGTGCGCAGGAATACCACCGCGCGAACGTGAACGGCAACTGGAATATCAATGCACAGTTCTCTAATAGTAATCCTTTCCGCAAACATCGCAAATTCCTCTTCTCTGGTAACACGAAGTTCGGTTATAGCAACGATGTCTCTTTTGAGGACAACGGGGAGGAACGCAACACCTATATGATGGATTTGTATGGTAAATATCAGTTGGGATATAGGCATGACAAATTTGACGCGAACCTTTATGTGGCGGGTAAATACCAGCAGAGTGAGACGGAGAGTGAGGACTTGGAGTCGGGTTTTGATTTTAACGTGAATCTCCCTTGGAACATGGTGCTTTCCTCTGACTTGAACTTCCATTACTTCAATGGTTATAGTGATTCTTTCGATAAGGACGCATGGCTTTGGAACGCTTCGCTGACAAAGAGTTTCTTGAAGAATAATGCGGGCGCACTTAAATTTAAGATTTTCGATATTCTTGGTCAACAGAGCAATCTTTCCAGACGTGTTACCGAGTCTTCTATTGTCGAGACGGAGTATAATAGTTTAGGAAATTATTTCATCCTTCAGTTTACCTATAAGTTCAACACGTTGGGCGCAAAAGCTTCTAAAGAGATGCAAGAGGAAGGGAAAGGTCCTCGCGAAGGTCGTCCGTTCCCAGGTGGCCGAGGTGGTGAAGGTGGTGGCGCAGGTTGGGGCGGTTTCGGACCGGGCAATGGACCAGGTAACGGATCTATGCCGGGTGGTAACCGTTGGTGATTGTATTCGTTCCGTCACCCAAGGAAAGATTTTGTCAGAGGTTGGTGTAGATAGATTGTTCTCTCTCGCCAACCTTTGTCGTTTTGATGTGCTAATGATGGGTAATGTCTGACTTCTCTATTGGACAATGACATATGTTATCTATAAATGTCTATTTTATCGTTAGTTTTGGTGCGAATGACGTATGAAATGGTTAATAATAATTAATAAAAATTAAAACGATACTTGATTTTCCCCTTCAAAATCGAATGATATATACTTCTTCATTAGTGTTTATGCGTCTTTTAGAATGTAATGGGCTGTAATATTGATTTTTGGGAAATATCTTTTTTTTGTTATATTCGCGTAAGAATTGAAAAATGTATATGATATGGAAAGTCTGGACAAAGTATTTTTTTATGACTTTATCAAGCGTGTCGCAGGTGAAAACTTCAAGTTGGATTTGTCTGATGAGACGAAAGAATTGATAAAATCTCGCACCAAGATAGTTCGTTTGAACAAAGGAGAGTATTTACAGATTGAAGGAGACGTGAGCCGTTATTGGGGATATGTCGCCGAAGGTCTCGTTCGTATGTATTATATCCGTCAGGACGAGGAGGTCACGGACCAATTGGCCGCTGAGGGTGACGGTTTCCTTGATTACGATAGTTTTTTCAATCAGGCGCCAAGCCGCCGTTTCATCCAAATGTTGGAGCCGACGACGCTCTTCCTGTTCCCTCGCTTAGATTGTGAGGATATGTGTGATAATAATTTAGAGGCGAGGAATTTCTTTAGGACTTTGACCGAGACTGTCCTCCTTCTGAAGAAACAGAGAATCCATAATTCGATTTTCAAGACGGCGCAGGAACGCTATGAGATATTGATGAACGAAAAGCCTAATTTGGTTTTGCGCGTGCCTTCCATTTATGTGGCTTCCTACTTGGGTATCACGCCGGAAACGCTCAGCAGAATCAAGTCGAAAGTGAAATAATCGGTAGAGGTATTGATTCAAATATCGGTGTGCGGTGACGGATTCGTCGCCGCACGCTTTTTTTATTTCACTCTTTAATCGTACTTTCGCGGTAAAGAGCATTTTAGTATGTATACAAGGGAAGAGGAAAAAATACTGAAGAGAAATTTCTGGACAGGGTTTGACGCTTTTTGCGAGAACCTTCCCCGGTTCAAATTCAAGAAACGCAAGTGGATCTTGTACAATACGAAGGTCAAAGGGGTTGAACTAAAGTTCGACGCCGCTCGTGACGGTGCGTATGTCATCTTCGAGCTGAACCACCGTAGGCAGAGCAGACGTCTTGAGATGTACGAGATCATGAAGAAGTATAAGGTAGTCGTCGACCAATATTTTCCTGATGCCGAATGGCAGGAGCAGTTTGAAAAGCCTTGTGGCACGATGGTCTCCCGAATTTACAAGCATCTTGGCGGTTTGGATATTCACCGTCAGGAGCAGTGGGGCGAGTTTTATCCTTTCCTTTCCCGTGAGATGTGCCACTGTGAGCGTATGTTCAAGGAGATGAAGGAGTTGCTTGAGGAGGACGAAGAACTAAACGAGGAGTAGTATGGAGAACAAGGATTGGAAGGGCAAAACGGGTGGCGGCTGGTTCGGTCAGAACTTTCTGTTGCTGTTTTTGAGCAAGGTGAGGGTGGTCTGGCTTTACCCAGTGCTCTATTTCGTCATTCCTTTCTATCTGTTATTCGCTCGTAAGGGTCGTGAAGCTATCTACAGCTATTTCCGTGACCGTCTCCATTATTCCAAGTGGTGCGCATTTGTGGCGACCTGCCGCAATCATATCCTTTTCGGTAAGGTAGTGCTGGACAAGTTCGCCATCTTGGCGGGATATGCGTCGCAGTTTAAGGTGGAGATGCAGGGAGACGATGTGATTCATGATCTCCTTGCGAACGAGAGCGGATTCATCATTGCGAGCGCCCATTTCGGTAATTTGGAGATGGCCGGTCTCTCCATCCATCAGGATAAGAAAAGAATTAATGGTATCATTTTCGGGGGTGAACGCGCGGAGTTTCAAAAACAGCGGGATTCCGCTTTCGGGAAGATGAATATCAACTTGATACCGGTTTCGGAGGATATGTCCCATCTCTTCGCCATCAAGAACGCATTGGAGGGTGGAGAAGTGGTGACGATACCTTGCGACCGCTTTTTGGGCGGCAATAAGAAGGTCTCATTGGATTTCTTGGGAGGTGAGGCGGATTTCCCTGTCGGAACTTTCCGCCTGGCGGCGCAGCTTAATGTGCCCGTGGCTTCCCTTTTCATTGTGAAAATCAGCCATTCCCGCTATTATGGGTTCGCGAAGTTGCTCACTCCTTCGCCGGAGATTTCCAACTCCGTGGCGCAGGCGGAGCATCTGACCCGCCAATTCGCTCACGAGCTGGAAGGAATGGTGCGGCGATATCCGCTCCAATGGTTCAATTTTTATAAGTTCTGGAAATAATAATCGAGCTTCTATCGGAAGCTATAAAAAGTTTTATATATAGCATGGAATTACAATCTCCTCAAAAAGAGATTTATAGTAAAGAACGTTTCTCCGCTTTGCAGGCGCAACGATTGGCGCAGGAGATAGCGGCGGGTCCTGTCGTTTTTCAGGTCTCCCGATTGATGGTTAAGTTGGGTATCTTCCAAATGTTGGATGATAATAAAAATGGTTTGACGCTTGAGGAGGTGGCGGAGAAGGCTAAGCTTTCCCGTTACGGGGCGCAATGTCTGCTCGAATCTTCTTTAACCATCGGAACGGTCTTATTGAAGGAGGGGAAATTCCGCTTGGCGAAGGCTGGTTGGTTCCTGATTCATGATGATATGGCGCGCGTGAACATGGATTTTAACCATGACGTGAACTATTTGGGTCTCTTTAATTTGGAGGAGGCTATCCTGAACGGAAAGCCTGAGGGTTTGAAGGTGTTCGGCGAGTGGCCTACCATCTATGAAGGACTTTCCCAATTGCCTCCGCAGGTGCAGAAGAGTTGGTTCGGTTTCGACCATTTTTATTCGGATTGTTCGTTCGACGAGGCGATGGATATTGTTTTCGATGGTAAAAGAAGGAGTTTGTTGGATGTCGGCGGTAACACCGGACGTTTTGCGATGAAGTGTGTGGAGCGTAATGCCGAGGCGGAGGTGACCATCATGGATCTTCCCCAGCAGTTGGAGATGATGCGCAATCAGACGAAGGGCAAGCAAGGCGCTGAACGCATTCACGGTCATGGCGCCAATTTGCTCGATGAAAACGTTCCTTTCCCGACCGGATTCGATGCTATTTGGATGAGCCAGTTCTTGGATTGCTTCAGCGAGACGGAGGTGGTCAGCATCTTGAGACGCGCAGCTAAATCGATGGCTGAGGGTACCCGCCTCTTTATTATGGAGACTTTCTGGGACAGACAACGTTTCGAGACCGCATCGTATTGCTTGGCGCAGATTAGCATCTATTTTACCGCTATGGCGAATGGAAATAGTAAGATGTATTATTCCGATGATATGATCCGTTGTATCCGTGAGGCTGGGTTGGAGGTCGAATCCATCCATGATGGTTTGGGCATGGGTCATAGCCTTGTGGTTTGTAAATTGGCTTCGTCATGCGACCGATGAAAGCTTCCGATTTCTTGCCGCAGCGCGCCCCTTTCCTTTTGGTGGATGAGATGCTTGCTTGTGAGAAGTATCTTTGCAGTACCGATTTTAAGGTGCCCCTCGTTCATCCGTTGGTGAAGGAGGGTGTTCTCTTGGAGGCTGGTGTGTTGGAGAATATTGCGCAGACTTGCGCCACGCATATCGGTTATCTTTCCCGCCATGTTCCGGTCCGTATCGGGGTTGTCGCTTCAGTAAGGAACTTAAAGATATCTGCGTTGCCGCGGGTGGGGCAGGTGGTGGAGACGTCAGTGGAGGAGCAGGGCGATCCGATTTTCTCTGTCTCTGTCTATCTCGCCAAAGTGACTGTGGCGGGTGAGACGATTGCTGAAGGCGAAATGCGCGTGATGCTTACGGAGCGTGAACCTAGTAAATAGGAGAATATGAATTAGGGTTTATATTGATACCCTTCTCGATATGTTTTTATTATGATTTATAAGATAGGCGATAATATCTTTTCCCCTTTGGGCTTTACTACCGAGGAGAATTATATCAATGTGAAAAATGGTATTCGCGGAGGCGCTCTTCGTGAGGGGACTTTCGGTTTGCCTGAACCGTTTTTCGGCTCTTTGCTGGATTGGGAGGCTGTGGAGGCTTGTGTGGCGCGCGAGCTGCGTCCTACTCATTGTCGGTTGACAGCTTTCGAAAAAATCATGTTGCTTTCCGCGAACCGTGCGGTGACGGGTGCCGGCATCGATCCGAAAGCGTCTGATGTCCTTTTTGTTCTCTCCACGACCAAAGGCAATGTGGCGCTCTTAGGTGAGCCCGACGGCTTTGGGGAAGATCGCGCGAATCTATGGAGTTCCGCCCATGTCTTGGGTGACTATTTCGGAAATCCTAACGAGGTGGTGGTGGTGAGCAACGCTTGCATTTCGGGTGTTGCGGCGCAGCTTTTGGCTTTTGATTTGATGCGCACAAAAGGTTATCGCTATGCGGTGGTGGTGGGCGCCGATGTCTTGAGTAAGTTCGTTGTTTCCGGATTTCAGTCTTTCAAGGCGCTCTCTCCGGAGTTGTGCAAACCTTTCGATGAGAATAGGGTGGGCTTGAATTTGGGCGAGGCGGCTGCCACGCTTGTGTTCGAACAAGTGCCTGATGATACTGCTTTGCCTGCGGGTTCGATTGTTTGGCGGGGCGGTGCCAACCGAAACGACGCTAATCATATTTCAGGTCCTTCCCGCACGGGTGAAGGCTTGTTTAACGCCACGATGCTGGCGATGAGAAACTTGCCGAAGGAAGATATATCTTTTATCTGCGCGCATGGCACTGCGACCCGTTACAATGACGATATGGAGTCGTGGGCGATTAGTCGTGCGGGATTGTCCGACGTGCCTTCCTTTAGTCTGAAGGGTTTTTATGGCCACACGCTAGGGGCGGCTGGCGTTTTGGAATGCATCCTTTCCATGTGCGCTGTTTCCGATGGTTGTGTCTTGCCTACGGTAGGATACGAGAAGTACGGGGTGGTGCAACCTATTACGGTGTGCGATCGTCTTATGCGGAGTGACAAGTCTGGTTTCCTGAAACTGATTTCAGGCTTTGGCGGAAGCAATGCGGCGATAGCGTACCAGGTGGTGAGAGATTAGGAATCCGTAGAGACGTTGCGTTCAACGTCTCGATTTCCACATGACGGAACATATTAATGATACGAAAAACGGGGACGTTCCATTAAGGAGCGCCCCCGTTACTTTATCAAACTTTGGTTGATTATTCCACAACCACGTAAAAATAGATTCTGTTACCCATTCCGTCTACGGCGGAGATAGTCGTTTTACCTGCCGTATGGTAAACCTTCATTGTTCCGTAAAAATGGTTAGTGCCCGAATAAGTTTGCTGAGTCGGGTACGGCTTGGCGATTGAAGCGTCCGAAGTCTCCCATTTTACCGCATCTAGTACGCTTTTATCTTTGAAAGCGAGTCCGTCATTTTTGGTCTTGTCGAGTATTCCGAAGGTGAAGTGGTCGATATATTTGTCTGCGACGACAGTTCCTCCGTTTCCTATCGTTTCGTAACCTTCTATGTTTGTGGTGATTGAAACATTGGTGAAAATGTTCATGACAACGTCGACATTTGCATCCTTATTGTTGTCTAAGTTCTTCTCCCATGTTTCGTATTGATTCTCTTCCATAACCAACTTCATGTCGCTTCCACCGAGCTCTTGACCCCCACAGCTGATGGTTTGTAAGTTGCTCATGTTGCTGATGTCCAATGTCTCGATTTTATTTCCTTCGCAATCCAGTTTCTCCAGTTTGGAGGCTTTCGATAAATCCAATGAGGAGATGTCGTTTTGACTGCATTCCAATTCCTTCAGGTTGGAAGCTTTCGATAAATCGAGGGAGGAGATATTATTTTGGCTACAGTCCAATTTCGTCAGAGTGCTAATGGACAAATCCAAACTGCTTATTTTGTTTCCGCTGCAATCGAGTTCTTTCAGATTAGGAAAGTCCGACAGGTTAATTTCTTGGATTGAGTTGTCGCTGCAGTCCAGTTTCTCAAGATTCTTGAAATTTTCCAGACCTGAGAGATTAGAGATGTAGTATTCGCTGATGTCCAACGTTTTGACGGCTTCCGCTTCAGCGAGTGTGATGACGTCGTCCCTATCTTTGTTCACGTTAGGATTATACAAAAGCGCTTCAAGAAGATTTTTGTCGGCGATTTTGATTTCTTTGTTTTGGTTTTTGTTGCTGTCATTACCGTTCCCGTCGTCGTCTTTATGGCAGGAAACAAACAATGTTGATGATGCCAAGGCTGCTAATATAGATACCTTGATGAATAGTTTACTCATTGTATTAACGTTAATTAGTTTATATAACTTCGTAAAATAGGAGAACCACATCCGACTAGGTGATTGGAACTTTTATTTTAACGATTCAAAGGTAATTAATCGGATTTGATTTTATGTGATTTTAATGTTAAGAATCAATAATAAATTTTGTCAATGCATATGTAAATAAAAAGGGTTGCGCCATCAGACGCAACCCTTTTCAAATATTGGGAGAATATTACTTATTTCACCTCAAGGTTGAAAGAAATAGTATATTCGTCGTTTACGGTACCGGTGATGGTAGCGTTACCCTTTGCCAAGGCTTCAACTTCCATTTGAGCCTTGTTGTCGTCGCCTTCGCTCTCGAAGTTAGCTGTTACGGATGCTACTTTCTCGTCTGAGCTGCTCCACTTAATTTGTTTGAGGACAGAAGGATCATAGAAAGACAATTCATTTCCGTTAGCTCCGTAGAGACGGAAGGTGAATGTGCCTTTGTTCAATTTGAATGAAGTTGAGTCACCATCTTTCAAATCGTTAGAGAATGCGCTTGAATGGAAAGTTGCTCCTTCGAAGAAGTTCATCACCAATTCCACGCTCTTGTTATCTTCGTCAGTGCCGTTCTCTTTCCAAACTGAGTTGAATTGATCGATAGTAAGTTGCAACTTCATACCTTCTACAGATTGGTTACCGCAGTAGAGACCTTCCAATTTGTCGTTGTTTCTGATGTCCAAAGTATCCAAATTGTTGTCGTTGCAGAGAAGGGTAGTAAGAGCAGCGTTTTGGGAGATGTCAAGTTTGGAGATTTTGTTGTTTTGGCAACGGAGAGTTGTCAACTTAGACAAAGAGGTGACATCAAGGGAAGTCAATTGGTTATCGCTGATGGTCAAAGTTTCCAAATTCTTGAAATAACCGATTTCGTCGAATGATGAGATGCCTTTGTCGGCGATTTTCAACGTTGTCACGTTGCTAGCTTCGCTGAGGGAGATTCCCTCGTCGCCGTCGGTGTTAACACTCTTGTCTTTCACCAAAGCATTCAAGAGAGCCTTGTCCTTAAATTCGATGTCCTTGATGACCTTGACCAAGCAAGAGTCTTTGTGTTCTCCGCTAACGGTTGTGATGAACACGTATCCTGTACCTGCGGCCTTACCAGCCACTTGTCCGCTGTTGCTGATGATGAGTATTTCTTCGTCACCGCTCCATTCCACGTCTTTGTTAGTAGCGTCATTAGGGAAGATGGTGTAGGAGAATTGGACGTTGTCACCCACGAAGATTGTAGTGTCGTGAATGTTCAATGCCACGCTGTCCACAGCGATGGACTTCGAAGAAGATGATTTCTTGTCTTCCTTACAGGAAACAAGTACCATAGGCAATGCCAAAGCGGCTACTGCCATTGATTTGAATAAAACTCTTTTTTCCATTTTTATGTTAATTAAATTAATGATTCCGTAAACCCAATGTATGTTATGCTTCAATCATATACTTTGTTTTCACCTGAAGAACCACTTCCGACTACTGATTCGGAGATGCCTCTCCTCTATAAAACGCAAAGATAATATCTTTTTATATAAATCTTTTGCGGTTGATTTGTTAATGAATGCAAAAAAAGGGGAGGGAAAGGCGAAATACCCACCAAATAGTTTCGAAAAGAGATAGGGATGGGCGCCCACGAGGGACGCCCGCACAGCCGGAGATTGAAAATGAATCCGGGAATCGATCGTTGGGGTACCCCTCGTGGGTACCCGTAGGGAGGGTGAAGAATCTATTTTCTTTAGGAGAAAGGGGATGGGCGCCCACGAGGGACGCCCGTACAGCCGAAAATTGAAAATGAATCCGGGAATCGGTCGTTGGGGTACCCCTCGTGGGTACCCGTAGGAGGGTGAAAGAATCTATTCTCTTTAGGAGAAAGGGATGGGCGCCCACGAGGGACGCCCGTACAGCCGAAAATCGAAAATAAATCCGGGGGTCGGTCGTTGGGGTACCCCTCGTGGGTACCCGTAGGGTTGGGGAAAGGAATCCGTCGATATAGTATTCCCTCCGTTTTTCTTCTTTTTAAGATTTTTTTATATATTTGCGAACTTGTGTTTTGGGTATAGTATTTATATAGTTCAGAATTATATAAGTTATGAAGAATATAGTTAGACCAATTATTACAGTTATTAGCATCATAAGCGGATGTTTGTTCTGTTCTATGCAGCCTTTGGCGGCGAAGCCTGATCCTGCGAATTTTATTGATATTCATATCAATTCGGGTAATCCGACATTCCCATATCCTCAGTTTTTGGAATATCGGGTTGGTAAGACTTTGGCGAAATACAATGCAGAGGGTGTTACGCATGCAGATATGGAAAAAACGGGTCGAGATGCTTATCGTATTATGATGAACCGTTGCCGTTATGAAAAAACAGATTGCAATTGTGGCGTGAAGTACATATCGTTTAACAATTTTGTTGATCATCCGGATGTTGATAGAGGTTGGGGCACATTTGTGTCTGAAGGCGATGGTTATGCATTGTTAGCGGCGGCATTGTTTGCAGATCAAAATACATTTAATGGATTATGGATGTGGATTCACGATAATCGTTTGTCTAATGTGAAAAAATATTGGAATTGTCAAGTTGTACGCCCTAATTATGGCTATGGAAGTTCTGCATTACCAGGATGGAAGTGTACGGAAAAAGATGCCAATATGACAGCTAAAGATAATGAAGCTGGTTCCGCTACTGATGGCGATGAAGATATCGCATTGGCATTGCTCATAGCTTATAAACAATGGGGCGAATGGATGATGCAGGATGGAAAACCTGTTGTTGATGCATGTAACGAACCAATTTCATATAAGAAAATGGCGGAGGATTTCCTTAAAGCAATGGTTGACACCATTCCTCAAATTGACCCTGGAAGTCATTCTTTAACAGGATATTTGTGTGGAGATATAGGTGTTGATGGATATGTTAAGGGAGGTAATACGTGGAATGAGTTGACAGATTGGAGAACAACCCAAAATATATGGAGTGAATTAAAAACATTTGCGAATTTGGGACAGGGTGGATTTGCCAATCATCATGTGGATTATAATGCGCCAGCTTATTATAATGAGTTCGCAAGGTGGTTGGAGGAAGAAAACTTAGGAACGGAATGGCAAATTAACCAATTTAAGAGAGCTGAGGCGTCTTCAGATTGGATAGTCGGGGAAGCATATAAAATGGGGTATTATCCTTCAATAGGGTTGGTACGAGTTGAATCATCTGATCAAACGAAACTTATTTTTGGTAACGATAACTCTGGTGAGGATTTCCGATTTGCATGGCGAACAATATTGAATTATATATGGCATGATAATCCGACTACGACATGGAATCCTAAAACCCATATGATTGAGGAAGGTGGAAATACTTTTGAAAGGGATATGGGAATCAGATGGGCGGAGTTTTTGAAAAAGCCGACATTTAAAGATAACCAAACACAACAAACGATCACTTGCGGACAATTGGGAATGGCTTCTGATCCGGGACAACCTGAGTCTTTTGGACCAAGTCATATCGTCCAATCATATAATATGGATGGCTCTGTGATGGATGCATCAATGTCAAATTATGTATTGGGAGCGGCTGGTCCATCTGTTGTCGCATTAGGCGATTTGGAGTTGTTGGGTGATATGTATCGTCAGTCCGATTTGGTATGGGATGGCGCTAATAAGGATATTTCAACGGATGATGAGAGGTATATCAATAATATGCCTGTGTATTTCCATGGTATGTTTAGAATTTTGCCTCTATTGATGGAAACAGGGAATATGCATGCGCCAAGTGACATGAGACCTATCGCAAACATGAAGGTTTATATGTCTGTTAATAAAACTTATGTTTATCAAGATGATGATTTGGAGTATACGGTTAAATTCCGTAATTATGGGTCGAAAGATGCTGAAAATGTGCAGATTGTAACTGAGTTTGACCCCAATTATGAATTGGTAAGCCTAGATCCGAGAGGAAAATTGGTTGGCGATAAGATTGTATGGACCATCGGAACTGTACCGGGTTTTAAAACGGGACATTTGGAGGAGACGATGGACTCCCTCAAATTTAAGGTGATTGCCCGAGGAATAGAGAATCCGCGTATTTGTTTGACGAGCACCATATCTGGGGATAATTTCGATAGTTGGACTAGTAACGAATACCCGAACAATGCTACTTATACGATGGAGCGTAACTGTGTGGATATACTTGCGTCACGTACATTGTATTTGAAGAAAACAGCTAGTCGTACAAAACTGAATCCGAATAATACGGTTAAGTTTACACTTGATTTCGGTAACCGTTCTGATGGCCCGTCTTCATGGTTGAATGGCGGTCGTGACAATGTGAGGGTATCATATGGTTGGTATGTGTTGTCAGATAAATACGTGAAAGGTTTCCGTTTTTGGCATGATGCGCCTGAATCATGCATAGATTTGTCAAATTATCGTTTCTCTTATTTTATGTATGATGCGGCTGCAATTGGATTGTATGATCCAGTTGAGAATCCTACCGGATGGTCTTTCAAAAATGAAAATGAGATAGATCAGGAAAAGTATGGAATGGGAGGTGTTGAGTATGCGCACCAGAAATTACCTTATGGTGTTGATTCTTTAACAGGTAAGAAATGGAATCAGCGTTTTATGATACGATTCCCTAAGAAAATTATGCCTGCTACAACGCATGTGTTCGCAAAAATTGCGACAAAAAATGAAGGAGAGGATGCTCCTAGTAATTTTTATTTGATGCATCATGGTGATGTTTATGGACCTCCGTTTATTCGTGTCAACATGAATATGAATCCGACGAAACAAAATGAGAAGCTTTTAGACAAATTGGCGGATGACTGGTCATTTGACGAGAGTACTAAGATGCCGAATTATGATGGACAGGGTTCTTATCTGACCATTGTGACACCTTGTTACGCTGATGTGAATAATTTGGGCTATCCATTAACTTCTGTTATGAGACATGGATGTGATAATAATTCAGTTAATACGTTTAATCGTGTTTTAGTGGAGGAGTTTGATGGTTACACATGGCGTAGGGTTCAGGGAGAAGGTCCGTTGCCTGGTCGTGAAGCATATGATGTGACAATTTTGGATACTATCCCTGAAGAATTGGAATTTTTCCAATGGGTGGATAGTACGGCTTTGAGAGATGAAGACGGCGAAAGAATTCAAGCTGAGTTTATTTCTCCAGAAAAGAGTGGAACTAAATCGGGTGTCATTAAATGGTCGATACCTGCGATGATGGTAGGGGAGAAAGATAAACTTGTTTATATGTGTGTGGCTCGTGACTTGGGCTGTCCGGATGTGGAGGATAAATATTATAAAAATGTGGCATGGATATCCTCTAAGACAGATTCACCTGATTCGTCTCAGGTTGAGTTGATGACCACATGTTTTGAATTGCCTCCTGAAATTGAAGCTCAAACATCACTTTTTAAGACCGCTGATAAGCAATTTGCTGAGATTGGAGAAAATATTTCATACAAAGTGAAGTTTGTGAATAATGTTGGTACTAGAGTTGAGGCTGATTGTAAGAGTAAAAATGGATGGAAGGCTTTGAATGGAATGGGATTGCCACTAATCGGTGACAAGGGAATTCTGTTGACGGATAATGCTGGTAAACATTTCTTTGCACCAGAAAAATCTTATGGAAAAGATGGTATAGTGACTATCCATTTCGCAAGTTTACCTTTTGATGGAAATAATGAACTATATGCGGTGTTCAGATATGTTAGTGGAACTCCGGGGCAGCCTGATTTTAAGGGCGTTTGTATTAAATTGAGTATTAATCAAAGTTATAAGAATAGTATTCAATATGAATTGTACAATGATGGTAAAATGATTCAAGAGGCTAAGGGCGATGATTATGAAGCTTTCAGGTATAATTGTGTGGATCCTATTTTCACCTTCCAAATGCAGGGCGAAATGTTAACTTTATATGTGAATGGAGAAGAGGATGACTGGGATGCGCCAATTCATACTTGGACTGGTCTTAAATCTTCAGGTCCTGGATATTTCGGAATGTATCATGGCGGTAATAACTCTACACCTCAATTAACAGAATTTACTACCGAACTCGATTACGCTTTCGACATCACCCTCTACGATGATGTTCCTACTCAACTCGAGGGTGTTGATAACATTTCTGACGGCGGTGTATATGATGCATCTACACGCCGTATCACATGGCCTACAAAAGCCACTGATGTTGATCATGCCCTTGCACCAGGTGATAGCATCGTTTATACATTCGATGCTGTGGCGGATAATTGTGACAAGTACATCACAAATTTAGGTCTCGCTACTGTTTATGGTCAAGATACGTTGAAGGTCCTTAATACCATCAACTGTGGTTCTTCATGCGAACTTGAGTCCGCTGAGATTACGCTGAATGATTGCGAGTGTGATTCCGCCCATATCGGTGTGGAGACAAATGCGCCGGGCAGTTATTACTATACGCTCTATAAGGGTGACGAGAAGGTGGCGAAATCGACGAAAAATTCTTTCTCTGTGGCTGAGGAGGGTAAATACCATGTCGATGTCACAAGTACTAATGATGACCAATGTATGGCTTCCACATCGGAAGTTTATGTGGGAATTACCAAAACGCCGGTAGGCGAGGATTTCATTATCGGTCCTATCTGTGCCGGAACCAAGGCTGAGGATAACCAGAAGTTCAGTGATGCGGTTTCCGCTCTCAAAGCGTTTGAGGAGCAGAATGTCAGGGTCTTGTGGTTCGATGCGGCTGGTGATCCGCTGACCGAGATGCCGAACCCTGACGTTTTGGAGGCTGGCTCTTACGAATTTACTTATTGGTTAAGTCGCAGTTGTTGCGCTGGCGAACCTTATCAATTTACTTTCACAAAGGCGGATACGGCTGTTGTTAAGTTATCTGATCTGACGATTTGCGCTGGTCAGTCCGGCACTTTGAGCGTTGATAAGGTGGCTGGTTATTCTTACCTCTGGAGCGATGGCTCGACAGAGAATGAACTGGTGACCGATCAGGCTGGTACGTATAAAGTGACTGTCACTACGGCTGATGGTTGTCTCTCTACCGCTCAGGCTTCTATCAAGGTGGAGGATAAGCTGGTGGTTGATTTGGGTAAGGATACTACAATTTGTAGCGCTAACTTGCCGTTGGTTTTGGACGCTTCTTCCAGCTACGATACTTATTTGTGGAACGATAATTCGACGGGCTCTACCTTGGAGGTGACGGAATCCGGCGAATATGAGGTGACTGTCACTCAAGGCGCTTGTGACGGTGGCGGAAAGATTACTGTCACGGTGGCTGAGTCGCCTGTTCTCGAAGGTACCTTCGATGTCTCTTATATGTTGAGCGACACGGCGGCGAACGGTCAGTTCGACAAGAGTCTCACCGAGTATGACGCAAGTGTGCTGAAGAAGGATCCGAACTTCACTTATGTTTGGTTTGATAAGGATTCTAAAGAGTTGTCTTCTGAACCTATTCCTTCCGTCACAACGGATGGTACGCCTGAAATTTTCTATGTGAAGGCGGTGAACGGTAATTGCGAAAGCGAGCTGCAAAAGATCAAAGTTCAGGTAATCAGTTCTCCTATGCCGAAGGCTGAGGATGTGAATTATTGCTTGAATGATGAGGCGCAACCTCTTACGGCTGAGGCGATGGACGATGGATCCGGTGCTGTTTGGACGCTTACTTGGTATGACGCTGACGGAAATGTCTTGGCGGATGCGCCTAAACCTTCAACTGCTGTTGTGGGTGAAACGCTTTATTATGTGACCCAAAAAGATCAGAATGATGTGGAGGGCGCGAAGAGGAAGGTGACGGTTACCGTCTATGCGCTTCCTGAAGTTGAGGCTATCGAGCCTATCAAAAAGAGTTGCGAGGAGAAGATTCTCTTGAATCCGCTCTTCACGGAAAAGACGGGTGTCGCTAAATACTATATGCATTACTTTGACCCTGAGGGTGAAAATATGTACGGAATGTATAATTGCATCGATTGCACCGAGGATGCATGGGCTACTTATAGCGGTACTTACAGCGCTTGGGTTTACTACTATCCGATCACGGGTCTTAGATGTGGTTCTGCCGATAAGGCTTCCATTGAGGTTGCCATCGATACGCTTAAGGAGTTTAAGGTGACTGCTTCTCCTAGTGTTTGTCCGTTCGGTGAGGTGGAATTCTCCGCTTCCGCTTCTGCGGGTGATGCAGCTGTGGAATATCAATGGAGCGGTGACGCTATTGGAAACGAGGCTACGTTGAAGGTGAAGGATGTGGATGGTATTTATGGTACAACATATTCTTATAAATTGAATGTCATTGCCGGTGAATGTCAAAAAGATACGACGCTTACGCTTACCGTGGGTCGCGGCGAGCTGACTGGCGCTTTGTCGGCTAACGGTGAGGAGACGAAGGAGTTCCGCACTTGCGGTGGCGAAGATATCATTCTCTCTGCCACTCACGAGGGTTCTGACTTCAAGTGGTCTACTTTGGATGGAACGTTGTTGGAGGAATCTCAGACGGTTATCGTTACGCCTTCGGCAAACACCACATATGTTCTCTCTTTCGTGAACAAATGTGAGACTTCCGATACCATTAAGGTGGAGGTTTTGCCTATCTCCCTCTCTACCGACTTCTCTCTCTTGAACACTTCGGTCTGTGAAGGAGAAAAGGCTTCTGGAACGCTTACCATCACGGGTTATGACGAGACGATGTCAGGCTCGTATATCAAGTGGTTCAAGGATGGTGTTGAATTGCCTGCCTTTGCGGGTAAGTCAGAATTGTCTATCGAATCCGCGACAACAGCTGATGCGGGCACTTATACTTATGAGGTCAGCAACGGTATTTGTTTGGCGAAGACTACCGCTGGCGACGAACAGGCGAAGTTGGAGGTGAAACCTTTCGTTTCCTTCTCTATGCCTGATAAGGTCTTGGCGGCTAACGGTTCTTCCGCTTCTTTGAGCTTGAGTGATTTGATTCCAAGTGACGCTCAAGTTTCTTGGCAGGGAACTGTTAATAGCGGATCGGGTAATCCGTTCGAAATCGCGGAGGTGACTTCTTCCGAATTGTTCGACATTAAGGTTACCGCGGATGGCTATTGCGAGCGTGATACCCAATTGCAATTGTTGGTGGACGCTAAGGTTATTGTCTCCGCATCCACTACCACTCCGGTTGTTTGTCAAGGTGATTATGTCACGTTGATTGCCGATACTACCGGAACAGGCTTATTGCTTAATCCTTCCGATTATAAGGTTACTTGGTATGTGGCTGAGGAAGGCGGCGAATTTACTTCTATGCAGACTTCCCAATTGGAGATTAAGAATGCGCCTGATACCAATGTCTCATATTTCGCTGTGGTTACTTATGGTGATCAGGTGGCTAATAGTGATACCGTGCCTGTCACGATTCTCTCTCCGCTCTCTTATACGAAGACGGTCGATACGGTCTCATGTTCGGGCGCTGAAATCGCTTTGAATGTCACGATCGATGATGATCACGGAAACGCTTACGAGATCAAGTGGGAGGATGGTACGACGGGTCCTGACTTGAATGTCACGCCTACTGTCGCTACGGATTATGCCTTTACCATTACCCAAATGGATGGTCTTTGCCCTATGACGGATAAGGTTCATGTCTCGGTTAAGGAGAATCCGTCCATCGAAATGGAGGATGATGTGATGATTTGTAGCGGTTCGAGTGTAACGTTAGATCCTACTGTTTCTGGCGATGATATCGATTCCTACGCTTGGGTGGGACCTGATGGCGATACGCTTGACACTTCGAAGAAACTCACTTTGGAAGATGCCTCTACGGGTGAATATAAATTGATTGTTGCCTCCGCTTCTTGTGGTAGCGCTTCCGCTTCCCAAAATGTGACGGTTATTCCTACTCCAGAGGTGACTATCGATTCCATCAATTTTGTGACGAGAAGAATTGTGGCGACTGGTTCTTCCAGCAGTTATGAGTATAAAGTGGATAACGGAGCTTGGAACACTGTGGATACTTTCCAAAGTTATATCTTCGATATTCCTCATACCGCCTTTGTGCGTGATGATCATGGTTGCGAAGGGTTGACGCTCTTCACGATCATTGCTCCTCCTGTGCCGATTCCGGAATATTTCGTGCCTGGTTCTGGCTCTGAACATGATTCTTGGGATTTGACTCCTATCATGGACGCTTATCCTACTTCTACTGTGAAGATTTATGATAGAACCGGTAAGGTGGTTGCTGAATTGGATGGCGATACCGCTGATTGGGATGGTACTTACAATGGACATCCGTTGCCATCTACGGATTATTGGTATGTTCTCAACGTGCCGGAAATCCGCAAACAATTCACGGGTCACTTCACATTGATTCGTAGTAAGTAATATTTATTAATTTTTTAATGGAGGCGTTCTATGAGCGTCTCCATTCATTTTTTTATTTATGAGACATTTCTCTTTATGTGGATTGCTTTCCCTCTTCTTCCTTTGCGGATGCGACGGATGGCTCTCTGATATTAAACGTCAAGGAACTAATGGGGACTCGCTTGATGTGGATTCTATTGTTGTCGTCACGCTCGATTCCACCATCTCCATCTCTGATTCTATCGTTTCTGATTCTATCTATCCGCTTGATGCGCTTCTCTATTATGTCTCTCCATCGCGCATGCGTGTGAGCGAAGCGATTCTCGTTCACGAGAATGATTTGGAGCTTATCGATCGCTATCATTTGGCGATTGATTTGGGCGGTTATGATTACCAAGTCGTGCCGAAGAGTGAATCATCTTTTTTCTGTACTTTTGATTCCACATGTAACATATATAGTTCATCTGAGGAAAATTTAAGAACCATGACGAGAAAAGCTTTTTTAGATTCCTTGTCCGCCACCGATTCGACAGGCATGTACGTCCGTTGTTTGTTTGAGAAGCAAGGGAATAATCTTCCAACTCTTCGGAAGGTGACTCGTCTCCCTGAAATCGCTCGTTAATAATCTTTTTGTTTTCTCTCCATGAACCGTCATCTCATCCTTATCGTCTTAGCATTCCTTAGTTTCTCCCGCCTTTTTGCGGTCTCTTATCGATCGCCGGAGACGACGGAGTATATCGAACGTTTCCATAAAACGGCTATCCGTGAGATGTATCTCTATAATATTCCCGCCAGCATCACGTTGGCGCAGGGTATCTTGGAGTCGGGTAGCGGACGAAGTCCTTTGGCTATCAAGGCGAATAACCATTTTGGTATCAAATGTTCGGATGGTTATGACGGTAAGAAGTATTATCAGGATGATGATAGGAAGCATGATTGTTTCCGTGTCTATGCGAATCCTGACCAATCGTTCAGAGACCATTCTCTCTTCCTCCAACGTCCCCATTATGCGGATTTATTCAAACTGCGTATCACCGACTATAAAGGGTGGGCGAAGGGTTTGAAGAAGGCTGGTTATGCTACCAATCCGAAATACCCTGATTTGCTTATCGAGGTGATTGAGCAGAATTATTTGGACATCTATGACCGTAACCCTGAGAAGTTCCTTTCCCGTGATGGTTCGGACCCTCATGAGAAGGATAAGGGAGAGCCGAAGGATAAACAACGCCACGAGGAGAAGCGTAGGGAACCGGAAAGACGTGAACAGCCTCATAAGGAACAAAATAATAAGGGGAAGGAAGAGCATAAGAAAAAATCTCCCGCCAAGGACGGAACGATTAAGGTGAATGGTGTGAAGTGCTTTGTCGTGAAGCATGGAGATACTTTTTACGGCCTCTCCAAGCGTGCGGGCATCTCTGTCGATAAACTTAAAGCCTATAATGATTTCCCTGCGAATTACGTCCTTAAAACGGGCGAACGTGTCTACATACAGCCGAAGAGGAAAACGGGCGCTACAGCGCATCATAGGGTGGTCTCCGGCGACACTTGGCTATCCATCTCGCAGCAATATGCTATTAAGTTGTCTTCGTTAAAGGCCATGAACAAGAAGGTCAAGCTCAAGCCGGGGGCTAAGTTAAGGTTGAAATAATTAAATTTTTCATATTATAAAAAAACGTGTTTTTGTATTCTTTATGTTGCTTTTCACTTTGGGACTTAACGCTCAAAATCTCTCTGGTGATTGGCGTGTGACTCCTTTGACCTCTAAATCTTTTAATTCTAAACCAGTTGTTTTGGACGATGATGAGTTCGTGTCCCAAATCTTAACTTTCAAAAGTGATGGACATTTCTATTCGGACAAAATTTTGAAGGGCGACTATTATCAAAAGGGTGATACGCTTATCCTTCATGGTTTGAAAGAGTGGCTCGAAAATTATAGGAAGTATAATATGAGTTTTTTCCCTCGTCAGCGGTTTGAAAGTGAGGAGTCATATAATTCATTTAAAAAATCTTTTGAAGAAAACTCCGTTGATTGTGCCAATGACACCTTCAAAATTTATTCAAATCAATCGAATAATACGTTATTGCTTCATAGAATCGGTTCTTGCGAAAGGCAATTGACATCTTATGAAGCGGTTTATTATCTCCATAAAGATGGTACAAATGAAAGTTTGAGTACTGGAAATCTCGTGGGAAAATGGTTGCTGAAGGATGTTGATAAAAATATTGAATTCGCCTTTGAGTTCACAAGTGATGGAAATTTATTATTCCAAGATGAGACGAAAAAATATCAGCGTGAGGATGAATATATTTATATAGATGGCAATAAATTAAGGGTAATTTATTTTGAATGATCATCTGGCATTTGCTCAGATTTTTAATTTTTTCTCTGTATATAATGTTGTCCTTAAGATGTGGCGTTGATTGTCTGACTATCGTAGGATTTTACTCAATCCAATATTCTACCGATATGGAACCCCTATGGGGGTCTGCGAGCAAAGAGTCTCCGATTCAGTTCACGTTGATTGATTCGGGACTTGGTTTTCAAAAAAAGAATCCGTAAACTATATTTACTCTATTACTGTCCGCTAAACTTTTTATGGGTTTAAACTTTTTGCGAAAAATGTATTATATAAT
>CALCUH010000069.1 GCA_937907165.1 uncultured Bacteroidales bacterium
GATAATTGTTGGAGTCGGAGCATATGGGCTAATAATCCAGTTAGGATTAACCGGAGATTCATTAGGAAATTTTCGCAATACTTCTGTAATCAGATTGGATATCCCAGATTCTCCAGTAACCAATGGATTAAGGACCATATCATCATATACAGACATTTGAATTGAGTCCGACGAATTGCAATATTTTGTTGCAATAAGAACGGGTGCAATTATTCTATCCTGACTAAATTTATGGAAATTTTTTAAATCGAGGGCATAATCGAGAACTTGATCTACATCAGACTCTAATATATTTTGTTTTCCGACTTTAAATTCAAGACAAAAAATAATTCCTTCAAAGAGCAATACTACATCAATTCTTTTTCCAAGACGAGGAATGTCATACTCAAAAATGATATGGCCTTCATGTCCTTTATATTGCGACAAAACACGTTTCATAATAGAAATTTCATATTTCCACGCATCCCTTGTGGAGGTTAGAGCATCGCCGTGGTAATTATTACATAATTCTCCAAATATATAACTATTTTCTTTATCGAGAAAACCTGTAAAACTACTATTATACAAACAGCGTTGACTTTTACTCATAATAAAAACGATAGAGGGAAGCCTCGTATAGAACAAGCCTCCCGATTATCACCGCAAAATTAATAAAAAAGCTCCATAAAAATTAACAAACAGACAGATACGCTCTTCTATCTTTAAAACAAAATCATTCCTGCTTGGATTCCACGCTATCCTTATACCTCAATATTTTCGCAGGAACACCTACCACCACCGCATTGGCGGGAACCGGCTTGTTCACCACCGCATTAGCGCCTACTTCGGCATTATCCCCGACAGTGATGCCTCCAAAAACAATGGCCCCTTTGTGGATATGGACATTGTCTCCGATCGTCGGCACGCCCGGATACTTTGAATTACCGCCACCGATTGTAACCTGCTGGGCAATGGAAACATTCGCCCCTATTTTTGCATTTTGATGTATAACTACACCAATACCACCATACCCCAACTTGGTTCCCTTCCCGATTTCGGTCTTGTAGGAGACTTTGCTATTGTAAATCAAAAAGATAAGCAACGTGATCAACTTGGGCAAAAGGGGAATATGATGCAGATATAGCCACCTTGATATGCGGTAAAAAAATATTGCGTTCAACATCTTACTTCACGTATTTATTGTAAAGATTAGCTATCGTATTGAATTCACAATTATTCTGATTCAATAACTTCAGTAAAAATAGCAAATTTTTGCTTCCAACGTAACTTTTCGGATGACCGACCAATGTGAAATATTTTCGGTCAGGCTGCTGCGCCATCAAGCGTACAAACCTTTTGTGGATATTGGCAGGAAGCAAACAAAAATCCCAAGTTTGGCACTCCGTACCGAGAAGAAATTTAAACTTACCCCCCATCGAGACACTTCTGGCGCCATTACCGGAAACCTTCGTTTCAAGCATTTCCTTAGAGGTTCGAACATTGGAGAAAAATCCGGAGACCCGCTCCATCGAACAATATTTCCGCCAACGTTCTACCTTCATGCTCACAATGGGCAATTCATAAATATCGGACGTGGTTTCAGAGATAGTATCCAAACGGTCAGAAACAGGCCACAATCCATTGTCCGCAGGAACTGAACGATAATCATAAAACGAAAGCCTACCGTTTTCATATCCGCCCGGATAAATGGATGAATCAAAGAATAGCCCCACCTCTCTCATCGCCTTGACGATTGACTCGGACGGCTGGGCATTGTAACCTCCGCAACGCAAGGCCACGCATTTATAATAGGGTTTCACAGGGGCAATCAGATTTTCCAACGTCTCTTTCCCGCGACGTAAAATATTCACAAGGGAATCTTCTCCCTCCCCTTTATAATCACCCAAACGATAATCATCCATATTCAAAACCCATCCATTATCGGACCAATGGGCTTTCACCCATTGAGGATGGATATGCAGTTGGACGTCATGTCCGTCCCTTACGGCTTCCCGGATTTGTTCCTCCATAGCCGCTATCGGATTTTTATCATATCCCATCGTATTGCCGCGCTCCCACTCTTCTTTTAAGCGCCAATATTCGACAACCTCAAAGAATATGGTATATCTGGCACCATTCTTTCTCGCAAGACGCATCAGTTTGTCAGCTGGTTCAACAACATGAGTAAACACGTTGCCTTTACCATTTCCAAACAACTCATAATCTAACGTCAATATAATATGTTTCATTTTTTTCTAGTTTTTCCCAAAGCAAATTCTTTTCGCGAAGCCTCCTCTAATAAAGAATTATCTATCAAATAGATATTGTCATATCCGAACTTCGCCACCTTCCTTATAGGAGCATGGAATCTCTTAGCGAACGTTCCACCCATTATCGTACCCGCACATTTATTCGGATCGTGCACCTTTGTCCTGCACACAATCGTCTCACCTTCCTTCGTGACAAAAGGGACGTCATACAAACGTTCATCATAATAAAGCGTATCAGGAGCCTGGTTCTTGTCCTCTATCGCATGGAACATCGGCAAGTTAACCACACCCAAACAAAGAGACTTGGAATGCCCATCCGCCAACAATCTACCATATGGGGTATTATCTCCATATGGATCGACATCCTTATAATGGTCGGTTATATAACGTGAGACATCCTTTCCCCAAGCGCAGACCGACTTTAATGGATGTTCACTCATTTGAACTCCCTCCATACCAGCAAAGACATTTGTCATCACACCCATTCCGGAAACCGTTTTACCCATTTCGAAAACTTCCCCTTTTCGAACCCACTCCATGGAATTCATCGGAGGATAATAAGGCATCATAATCAATCCTTCATCACCGACAATCTCCATCATGACCTTAATAGCATCTTTAGGGGAATAGCCTTGCGCGTTAAGATTAGCGAAAGCAGATGTCACAAAAATCTTATCCCCTTGGGAAAGGCCAAGCTCATCGGTGAGAATACGTCTGAAATCGGACAAAGAGGTCTTATCCGCACATTTCAACGCATTCCGCATCTTACGTTTCATGCGTTTCACCTTTGACCTAACAGAAGGATTTAATATGGTTTTAATAATTTGTTTTACCTTAAACATTTGTGTTATCTTCTTCTACCTGCCAATAAATAATTAACAATCAAACAATCACTTATAACGAAAAATACACAAAAACAATCGCAAGTCTCTCAAAAACAATCTAGGTCATTCGTCGTCAGCAATTGACATTATTTACCGTACATCTCAATACCCTATTACACAAGATATGAAATTCACCTGCAAAATTACTTTTTTCAAGACAAACGGCAAAACTTTTTTCAAAATACGAACTCTTCTTGTAAAAAATGTATTTTAACACGGATGTAGATAAAAGTATAAATCGTAGAAAATAATCTTAAAAAACTAGGATAAAAAAAAGAAGGCACCCAACATAGTGCCTTCTTCATTTATCTTCCTATAACCCAACATTATGGTTCCACCACACGTAAAAGTTGTTGCTTATCGTCGTATTTTCTACCATAATTATCTTCACGCAAGGCGCTCCAATACATTTTATCGTCTTCCACGGAGAGATCCCAGCATTCGCGTATTTCCAATGAATCAGCCGTTTCCCTACGCATAGCCAACCATTTTCCATCCACATTATAGACGGAAACCCTATCTTTATTCAACACCCAAGCGTCAGCTACCGTATCACGATCATAATACAAGAAAGTCCCGTCAGTTCGGTACTCCCAACGATGGACAGAGGAATCCGGGAAGCCGGGAAGCACTGATTTTCCTTCCCACAAACCGATTATATCCGCAGAGAAATCATCTTTTATTTTTCTAAGCACATAACGGTGCGAATCTTCACTTCCATGATTATAAGAGCGACGGATCGTAGCATTTATTTCCGTATAAGAAATTTCACCGACCTTTGTCACAAACTTTATGGAATCTCCACCATTATCCTTACTTATTTCGGTTATCTGATTACCATAAATGCTACATTTGAAAGTAGAGTTGACAAGCCAACCAGCAGTCATCCTCTTGTCGGACAAAGAACGATAAGACTTCCAACCATCCTCGTAAGTCACGACACTCTTCTCATTGGTCAGCACCGGAATCTCATCCACCGTAGCCACCTCCCATTTACCGGCAAGCTTCTCCTCTACCTCCAATTGAATGGGAGTAGGTTTTTCCACTACTTCTTTCTGTTCATGACAGGAAGTCACACCTCCGATGGCAATGCATCCTAACAATCCAAACAACAATCTATTTTTCATCACACACAAAATCTTTTACTATTTAAACATACGGATATTTGTCGTTATTACAAATAAACAAACATTTAACATCCGCATTTACTGAAATTCTAACGTACCTATTTTTTTATGAACAATGCGGAAAACCGCTTTCCTCCGGAGACCGCTGTCACGACATATTCCCCACTTTTCAAATCTCCGACAAAAATGTTTGTACCGTCATTCACCCGTTCTTGTTTAAGTGCGTTACCTGAAATGTCAGATATCGTCACATCAGCGGCGGACACGTTACGGAAATTGAACCACATGTAATTATCAACTGGATTGACAATCCGGAACATTTCACCTCCGTTATCCACCGTTTTAGAGAGCGCGGGACGATTAAGGAATATGCGAGATTCGTCTAAATTCTTGCCTAAAGACACCTGCATATCTGCCTCATATTTACTGCGATACCATACATCATCTTCCCTTAAATCCTCAAAAACAATATCTGAAAGCAATATGGTAGTGTCCACCAAAGTATTCGCATCTTTGCTAAAGGAGATTTTTATGTCACACCACGGCGAATCTGTGTAAGTGATATTAAAACTACCCGATTCGTCAGTTTTCATGAGAGCTACCGTACAATCACAGCACTTCACTTCCACATCAACATCGGGGATAGCATTTCCGGATTCATCAGTCACATTCCCTCTAAAAATGAAATCAGCGCTAGGACAACCGTAAGCGACAGAAGGCTCAAAACCATATTCCTCGTCTTCATCAGAATAATATTGCAAGAAATCATCACCTTCCGTTTTATTATAACGTCGCTGCGACTCCACCTGCGCAGAAACCGGCAAGTAGCCTAAGAAAGTCAACACAGATAAAATCAAGCGATTACACCTCTTAATGAAAGATTTATCTTTTTTCATTTTCACGAAGTTTAATAAAACTTTTGAGATTCTAAATTACAATTATTTATTTATCCCACAAAAAATCATTGTCCTTTTACGCATATTTTCCTTAATATTCTCGGCATACAACCAAGAATCCGCAAAATGGAGATTTCCCAAAGGAAAAGGTTCCTTGATTGCCTCATTATAGCACACTTTCGGGTCGACCTCCCTACAAACCAAAAGATGGTCGACTATCTGGACACTCGTATAGTTAGGAGTGACTTTATAACCTTGTAGTTTCTTGTCATAACGGACAATGCCCTTATGCGACTCCGCAGGCGCCATCGTTCCGTCAGTTTTCCAGTTTAAAGGATTGATGCAAACAACAGTATTAGCAAACAAAGGAGATCTTCCTTCTAAAGATGTCGCTGAATTGAATGAAATAACCACCCCGCAATCATCTTCTCCGGATGCGGGTTTCAGCCGTTTGGAAGCCTGTTTCAAATCATGTTCCGTGATTTCATATCCGAAAAGGTATGCGGCCACCATCTGTTCATACTGCTTGTCGGACATGCCATTTTTTAGCAATTCCAACAACATCTGTGAGCCCTGACTATGTCCAAGCAATATGAAAGGTCGCCCTTGATTGAACTCCCTCATATAATATTGGAACGCCCGCTTCACATCAGACGCGGACAATTTCGAACGGAACTTGCGCTCACTATTGCTCATAGCAAAGACCTTGGTGGTCATCTGCCGATAAAAAGGAGCATAGAAATTGAAATCGTCCGCCGCATACACAATCTTGTTATATGACTGGTTTCTACGAGCAGCGGCCCTTACCTCTTCCTTGTTGATGTCCGTATATGTCGGAACACTTCCTCTATTACTGAGAGGCTCAGAATTTATGGTCGGATAGATATAAAAAATATCCACCGATTTACCTTTGTTTTGCGAAGAAAACTCAAACCAATATTTCTCGTTCGAATATTTGGGATGCATGCGTCAATAACATGTTGTTAATTTCTTCGTAAAGATAAGCATGAAATTCTATTACGGCAAGAAATCAAGCGTGTGAATCATCCGCAAACTTATGATTGTTTTGACTTTCGTTATATCTAATGATAATTCTATAGATGAGAAATTGAAGCGGATATGCGCAAACAAACAAAATGAGCGCATTCAATAACCACTCAGAATCATTAGCACTAGTTCCAATCTCATTATTCAATCCAAGCGAACAATGCTCCCACCAACTGAAACAAATTGCCACTAAAACTGTAGCGAAAAAGGAAAGTACCGAAAAGAAACTAACCTTATCTTCCTTTTCAGAAACTTCATCTACCACCTTCGTCAGTACGACTGGAATAAGTACGAACAACGAAAGAATCAATACAGATACCAATTTAGAAATAACCATAATACTAACAAATTACAATAAAACTTCTAATTCTTTAACTCTTGGGATTTTCCGATTTACTGATGAGAGCGACATACCCAATCATCACCAAACCTTGTACAACCTAAAGCATATCATCAAATACCATCTGACCAGTCCCAACCTAGACCATGCCCTGTTGTTTCCATATATTTCTATAATATCCCATTAAAACATGTTGCAAATATATAAAAGATTATCAATCCACGTACAAAAACTATCAAAACTTTTCAACATTTTTTCCAAAAGCAAGCCCGACACTAGAGGAAATGGGGGTTGCATTTAGAAAAAAAATCCCTCGACATAATGCCGAGGGATTTTCATATCTGGAATTATTCTAAATTATCCCAAGAAAGAGATTAAGATACCTGCAGCGACGGCGGAACCGATCACACCAGCCACGTTTGAAGACATACAATAGTTCAACACGTGGTTTCTTGAATCATATTTCAACGCAATCTCGTTAGCGACACGCGAAGCCATAGGCACAGCGCTCAAACCGGTAGCACCAACCAACGGATTGATCTTCTTCTTCGAGAAGAGGTTCATGATCTTCACCAACATGATACCACCGAAAATGGAGAATCCGAACGCGCAGAAACCACCAGCGACGATACCGATTGTCGTCCAGTTCAAGAAGGCGTCCACCGTCATGGTAGCGCCGACACACAAGCCCAAGAAGATGGTTGCGGCGTTCATGATACCGTTAGAAGCAGCGTTGAACAAACGGGAAGTGTTGTTACCGATTTCCTTAATCAAGTTACCGAACATCAACATACCTACCAAAGACACCGCATCCGGAACGATGATAGCCACGATAGTAGTTACAGCAATTGGGAAGATAATCTTCAACACGCGCATGTTCTTGAACTCCTGCTTTGAAGGGTAAAGCTTATCCTGCTCCTTCATGTTGATCTTCAACTCCTTCTCCGAGCAAGTCAATCTGACAACCAACGGAATGATAACAGGAACCAAAGCCATATAAGAGTAAGCAGCGATAGCGATAGGACCCAACATATGAGGAGCCAACTTCAAAGTCGTGAAAATCGCTGTCGGACCATCTGCACCACCGATAATAGCCAATGAACCAGCCTCTTGCATCGTGAAGAATTGGCTAGCCACGAGCAATACGGCGAAGATACCGAATTGAGCGCCCGCACCGAAGATAGCGAGCTTCAAGTTACGCAACATCGGTCCGAAATCGGTCAACGCACCTACACCCATGAAGATGATTGGTGGAAGCAATCCTGACTTGATCAATGCGTAATAAAGGAAGTTCATAATACCCAAATCGTGAGCGATCTCGGGCAATGACATCTCGTAAATATTTTTTGCGACCTCAACGCCATCTTTTGTGAAATGAACGAATCCTTCGCCGTCCGTTGCGATGACTCCCATGCCACCGCCCGGTAAGTTTGCGATTAAGACACCGAAAGCGATCGGGACGAGCAATAATGGCTCAAACTCCTTTTTGATACCCAAGTAGAGCAAAAGGAAGCCGAGGCACATCATGATAATGTATTGAGGCTGATTGACGAAATAGTCAAGAGCCGTCATGTCATATATTTTACCTAATATATCTTCCATGGCGCAGATTATTTAATTCTCATCAAAACATCATCTTCAGCTACGGAAGAACCGCTGGTCAAGCAAATCTCAGTGATGACACCGTCGCACTCAGCAGCGATAGCGTTGAATGTCTTCATCGCCTCCACGTAGCAAACGACTTGACCCTTCTTCACTGTGTCTCCGACCTTAACTGCAGGATCACCTGAGTTCTTCACCAAATAGAATTTACCCTCCAACGGAGAAGTAAGTTCAGTGCCTTCGCCAGGAGCGCCGGCTGCAGCTGGTGCGGCTGGAACGTTTGACACAGCGGCAGCACCATTGTTTGCGCCGATTGTGACATTATATTTCACTCCGTTCACGTCGACCGTAACGGTTTGAGGCAATTGTACACCACCCTTGCCTGCAGCCTTCTTAGCCTTTCTCTCATCCAAGTCTGCCAAGAAATCAGCCTTAGCCTTACCTGATTTGTAAGCGCGGTATTGTTGTGGGTGCATAGCCAACTCGAACAACTCCTCGTCGTCTTGACCAAGATCCCAACCCTCTTTCTTCATCTCCTCGCGGAAAGTGTCGAGTGCGTCAGGATAGTTGCTTTGAGGATCCTCAGTGTGGAACTCACGACCTTGTTCCTTAGCCTTAGCCACCAATTCAGGAGCCAATGGGCCAGGCAACTTACCAGACTTACCAAGCATCATATCCCAGATATCGTCGGCGATCATAGACCAGCGCTCCTTACCCTTCTCCATCTGCATAACGTTCATCAACGCCATGTTCTTCACATATTGAGAGAATGGAGTAACCAAGCAAGGATAACCCATCATAGGCCATACATATTTCACCTCATCGAACAACTTAATCAAGAGCTCGTCTTGGCTCATCTTAGGCTTGCCGTTCTTCTCTTTCCACTTGTTGATGGAATCGAGGTTCGTCTCCAAGTCAGTCATCAAAGAACCCATCATACCGCCAGGAAGACCCGGACCGATCAACAATGAGTTCATCTTACGGTTACGCTCTGGAATATAGTAGCCCAAGAAATCATCCATCATCTCTTGAATCAACGAACGAGCCTCCATATAAGCCTCCATGTTGATCTCCTTCACCTTGAAGCCAGCGTCCTTCAACATAGCTTGAACAGCGATGACGTCTGCGTGACCCGTACCCCAAGACAATGGTTCCATACCAACGTCAACGTAGTCGCAACCTGCCTTACAAACCTCCAAGATGGAAGCCATGTTGAAGCCAGGACCAGCGTGGCTATGATATTGGATAGTGATATCTTTGATAGCCTTGATATTTCTAGTCAACTCGCCCAAGAAAGCGGGACGACCGATACCGGCCATATCCTTCAAACAAATTTCGTCGCAACCAGCCTCGATCAACTCCTTCGCCATATTGGTGTAATACTCAACCGTGTGGATAGGAGAATAAGTGATGCAAAGACAACATTGCGAAATCATACCACCAGCATGAGCGTAACCGATGGACGGGATGATATTACGGGTATCATTCAAACCGCAGAAAGTACGGGTGATATCCGTTCCTTGTTTCTTCTTAACGACATAGAACAATTTGCGGACGTCAGCAGGAACCGGGCTCATACGGAGTCCGTTCAACGCGCGGTCCAACATATGTGTTTGGATGCCGGCCTCATGGAAAGGTTTTGTCCATTCGCGGACGGCTTTATTAGGATTCTCACCATAAAGAAGGTTCACTTGTTCGAAACCTCCACCGTTTGTTTCCACTCTATCAAAGCATCCCATTTTTACGATTGCGGGAGCCACTTTCACTAATTGGTCAACGCGGGGTACATATTTTCCGGCCGCTTGCCACATGTCCCTGAATACGAGACTGAATTTAACTTCTTTAGCCATTTTTATTTAATGATTATTTATATTTTCTCTATTTTCTCAGCCTTGGATTTTCCACCAGTGATTTGCATGATAGCCAAATTGATAGCCTGCGCCACATTGGAATCTACTGTCGCTGGAGCTGCGCTTGTTTTCGCCTTAGGCGCCTCTTCCTCCGGCGCGTATTTGTTAATCAACTTGACCATCAAGTTGCCCAACCAAATGATGAGCAAAAGGACAGCGAACACTGTCGCCAAACCAATACCCATCAGCATCAATGATGTCGAAAAATTCGCTGAATTAAATGCTAATAAGACCATAATTTATAATTAATAATTTTATATTCATCCACTTTAGGATTTCAAAAGTAGAAAAAAAAATGGTATGTAGTAGGATTTTATTAGCCTTTTTTATGTTTTGGGCATATCACAACGTCAATATGCATATTTATGCGATATTTTAGAGGTCAATTCAGATAAATTTCAAAAGGGAAAACAAAACTAGTTAAAGTTTAGATAGAGAGGAAGCGATATCTCTCTAAAAACGGTCAATCATTGTTTCGTGTATAATATCATCACTTATCAGACCAGTTGCCTTTAGATTTTAGTTAAACAACAACCTTCCCCTTAGGGGAAACGGCCAGAAATATTTTAACCCAACTAGGCTACCTCAGGTAACACATTACCACAAAGATACAAAGATTTGGGGCTGATAAACTTCTTCTTTTACTTTTCATGACTACCAATTAAAGTTTTATTTTCTTAACTTAACAACTGGTTCGGGAATGTGGCAGTATTATACTAAAGACAATGTTGTTGTGTGTGATGTAAGAAAATCAATATTCACCAAAGTTTGTGCATTCGCCAAACTCGGCAGTCTTGGGATTAAATAATCTGAACTCGTAACAGCCGTCATATATTCCACATAGCTCAAGCTCCATTGAAAAATCATCATCAGCCCCTTCCACCCAACGTATTTGTCGAACAAAAGTGGGAGAGTCCCATCCTCTTCTCGACTTAAAGTGAGGGGTTCTGTCTGGAACTATAACTTCTTTGTATAAACTTCCATCTGCATTGAATAAGAAACAATTAAAGTTGAATTCTCCTATTTTCTCCTCTGGCACGACAAAAATCTTATCCAAGGCAGGACATGGCAAGGCAATTTTTATGTGGGTTACCATGTGTGTTCCTTGATTGCAATCTTTCCACCTTATTCCAACCATATGTTTTTTATAACTTTCTATCGATGAGGTATACCAAAAATTTTCCTCGAAAGAAAGTCCATTCCTCAGGAAATCTTCCTTGTCAAATTTTTTAACAAGGGATTGTTCATTATACCATTCAAAATTGATTATCTTATCCATGGTTGCAGTTGTTTATTTATTTGAAATTTATAAAACTTTAATTAAGCATTCCAAACAAAAATAAAATTTCGTAATGAATAGATTTTTAACCGATTTCATTTCCAGACTGTTTTAGAAAAATCATACTCTACATCTTTGCATAACCTGAACTTCCGATTCTCGTAGGCTTCTTTGTTTCCTCTAATGCTATCAGCCAAATATCCCAATGATTCGAACGGCTGTTCTATCTCGCTCTGTGTCATTGTATAGTAAACACTATAATCTGTTATTTCATTGCAAAAACAAACTGATATTAAATAGATGCCATCAATTATCTCAATGGAATAATTCCATCTATCGATATATAACACGGATACACTCATTTTATTTCAATTACTTTATAGTCAACATTTATATTCATTCCTTCTGTTCTTAGAAATTGTTTAAATTTAATTAAAAACTAATTTGAGAGACCTGAAAAAAATTTCTCTCTAAATACATTTAAAATATTGATTATCAGTTTGATAAGTGGATAAAAATTCGTAACTTTAA
>CALCUH010000070.1 GCA_937907165.1 uncultured Bacteroidales bacterium
CCCGAAGGGCGGCAAGGGAAACGGAAGCCCGCAAGGGCGACCGACCCCCGCACCACCCCCGAAGGGCGGCAAGGGAAACGGAAGCCCGCAAGGGCGACCGACCCCCGCACCAGAATACATAGCCTGACCATAGGCAGTCTCTTATGGAGTAAGCGTCACTCACGACGGGCTATTTAGCCTCCCGTAGCCTCGGGACAAGCTTAGGCAGCCTCAATGGATTGAGCGTTATCAGTCCTGACCTCAAAGCATCAGGTATGGGGTTCCTGCTCGCGTGGGTAGGATGGATAGCCTCACGGCTCGGAAGCGGAGCAGAAATGCAGAAGCAAGTAGCGATGAGCAGGATCCTCACACGATGTGTTGCCCGGCAGTAATCAATGCCTCCTCGTGGCGCTGGGTGGACGGGCTTAGCCTGACGAAATTGATTAGTTGTGCAGAGAGAATGAGACACATTGGTCTTCATGCCTGCATGATCTCCCTACGTGGAGCCGCCCGGGTAATACCGGGCATACTAGCCTCGCGAAATGCAGAACCTTCACGCGGTGCGAGGTGAACAGGCATTGCCTGACCAATCTGCAAAACCTTAAAGGAGCGCGTCAAATGTTCCACAAACTGCTTGCGGATATCATTGGCGGGCGTGATGTTCTCTCGCTCACTGTGAGAGAAGCGATGGCTCTCGTAGCGGAATTCTACGAAAAGGTAGATCTCGTTACCTTTGGGCAGCGGAATCACGACGCGATTGCATATCTTGCAAAGTGTGCCTTAGAGGACGCCGGTCTCGGCTTCCTTGCCTGACACAGCCCCATAAAAGGGGTAGCCTCGCACAATCAGTGCCTCCACGCGGCGCGAGGTGGAAACGGGAGCAATCCCGGCTGAACTGATTCGGATTCGATGCCATTCCCCATCAGGCAATAGTGATGAGGTGTGTACTCTTGCAATCAAGAGAAGTGACCTTGCCAACAACGCAAGGCGTCGGATACCTCGGAAAAAGAGACGACAGAAATGTCTAGAGGTGGTGTCGCGAGGAATTAAGCCTCGCGGCGTGCCAGATAGTGAAAATGGCATCAGTTCCACACCTAAAAATCCTAAGGTAGGGCTTTGAGTAACCCAAGAGCTAGCCTGATAAAGAAAAAATTTTGATGGTGACAGCAGGCGGTAATGCTCAATCGACCACGTGGAGAACTAAACGCGGCTCGCGTAATGGTTATAATATGCAATATCGGATAATGTTTTGACTCATCCATCAGGTATCCCGATAGGGATTAAAAAGACAAACTGTCTCACCCGGATGACGAGACTCACGATTCCTTTGAAGTATATGATAAATGGGCGGAGCCTCAACATATGAGGCTCCTACCCATACAAAAGTTATCTCGTCTTTTGTATGGGTAAAATAATGCTCATAAAAATAAAATTGAGAGAGGACTCATAACATGGGAACTGAGAACACTTATTTGGACGAGCGCAAGAACGACATCATCAAGGCTCTTGCAGCCTACAACGAGGCGCTCAAAAAGAACGATGCTGCGGATATTCGCCGCACCGCTGCCGCCCTCAAGGATGCAGAGGGCGAGTACGCAAAGCAGATGGCTGCTGACGTTTATGCGGAATGCCGCGAACAGCCTCAGCCGATTCTGTATGCCGTCAAGAAGTACACATACAAAGTCATCGGGCATACCGAAGAGAAGGAAGATGGGGTTGTCCTGTCTGCCGAAATCAACGAAGAAAAAATTCGTACGATTGACCTCTTCAAACTCTGCACGACCCAGGGGCTTGATACGAGATGGGCTCTTGTTGCGCAGGATCACAACCTCTCGCTTCTTCTCGATATGTGCAAGTCGCTCGGTCTGAACGACCGCCAGATTGCCGAAGTCGACGGTTCGATGGCAATGGACAAGAAGGCGAGAGCACTCCACGAAGCAAAAGCTGATAAATCCAAGAGAGACCCTACCTCGAAGACTGCGATGCTTGCCGATCTCCAGGCAGCGGTGGACGCTGTGTTTATCGGCGACAAAGTGGCTCCCGGTACCTTCAAGTGCAACAACCACGACGTCGAATACTTCCGTCGGCTCTATGGAAGAAAGGGTAAAAAGAGCCTCGCCGTTGCCGCTTCCAACCACGCATATTATCGTCGGATTCTGATGGATGTTCTTCACAGAATCGTCTGCAACCTCAAATATGGCGTCGAGTTCGATATGATCGACAAGGATGGAAACCGCGCCGCCGGATGCATCTATGCGGAAGAGATCGATAAGCCCAAAGAGAAAAAAGAGGCTTGACAAATCGCAAGAAGTGTGATACACTATGATTGCACTACGTGGTGGTGGTGCATAATAGAACGGTTCCGGCGCTCCGTTCAAAAGCGCCGCTTCGGCAAATAAGACACTCTCGTATATGTTTGCCTCACAATGAATGAAAGGGGGTGTCTTATATTCCCTGTGATAATGAAGCCCAGATGATTCACGACCTAATTGCGCTTGGCGTGACTCTCGAAGAATCGTTTGATGGATTAAACGATGAAGATTATCGTATCAATCCTGAACAATGGACAAAAATGCTTGATGCAGTTTCTTTTTTTAATGACTATGTCAAGGAAAAAGAAGGAAAGCTTGAGCCCTGTCGCCTGCAACCCAAGATGCAACATGGCGGAATAACGGCATATTCCAGGTGTTTTGATGTCACCGCTTCGGATGTACAGCAGTTTGCCAAAGCGATTAGCTGTGCATCAGCAATCACGATTGATACAATGTTATCCGGAGAGGTTTGTATTAGCCTCACAATTCCAAATGTTTTCGTAAGAAAAGACGCTCGTTAATAGGGCGTCTTTTCTTAATAATTGCTCTTATAATAAATATATATAAGGCAGATATATATTTATTATAAGAGCAATATATATACATACTTTATTCATATCCGCTTATTGACATACGCGGATAATTGCAGTATAATAAAGCCACACGCGGACAAGAAAGGAGCCTTATGGAAAAATTATATCGTCAGATCGCCGTCCTCACGATTCTCGCATTTATGCTTGCGATGATACTCACGATGACTATCACCGTCTCTCTGAATGCGAAGACGATTGACAGCCTCGAACGTACTTCCTACGTCGTCGAGCAGGGAGACTGCCTCTGGACAATCGCACAAAATAACTGTCCTCCCGGCGTCGACATGGAGGCGTATATTCTTCGCATTACGGAAATAAACAATCTCTCAAACAGCACGATTTACCCCGGCGAAATTCTTGTGATCCTCAAGTGATCACTTTATCGGGATGTAGGGTAACGATCACCCACTTGCTTTGGGGACAAGTTCAAGCAGGTTTGACTCCTGTCATCCCGACCAAATGCTGGTGTGGCTCAATGGTAGAGCAGCTGATCTGTAATCAGCAGGTTGCGGGTTCGAGTCCTGTCATCAGCTCCAAAATAAAACAACAATTTGAAGGAGTAATACATTTATGAACTTGAAAGAATCATTTCGCTACCAGAATTTCCTCGACAAAATGATGAAGGCTGCGAGCACAAGCGTCTGCAATCAGAACCACGCACTCATCACTACGAAAACGCACAACAAATCCAAATCCAATCCTGACGCAGCGGATGTTACAGAGACCGTCGAGGTCGATGCGTTCTACAAAAATGACGATGTTATCCGCTTTATGAGGTGGCTCATCGCGGAACGCGAAAAACTCACCAAGGCAATCGGGATGGCTAAGGCAGGTGCAGGTTTCGACATCGATGCTGCTATCGAAGCGAACAAGTTCCGTCAGTTGGCCAACGAATCGGTCAAGCGTATGCTCTCTTACACCCCGTCCAAGAGTGTTGAGCGCGGTCAGGACTACAAGTTCAACGCAGAAGGCAACCAGATGCCGTACTACTACGAAATCGATGTTGTCAGAGCCGAGGCTTACGACAAGGATGCTTCCAAGGCGTTTATGCGCTCGGTGATCGTGGAGTCTGATAAGGCGTCCGCAGAAATCGACTCCGCAATGATTAACTCGGTCGTTGATTACGAGCCGAGATTCGATGTCAATGAGGCATTTGAGGATGTTATGGAGGAGTTCATTAAGGACTAAACCATAATCGGTTTCGGCGCCCTGCTTTAGGCAGGAGTTTGACAAAGTTAATTTGTTTGGCGTCCGACGGTACGCAACCGTTGGTTGTTAGCGATAGCAACTCTCGCTGAGTATGTAAGTCTGGCCTCGAGTCGGAAAATATATTTAGTTAATAGCGCCCACTTGGGCTTCAAGGAATATGCTGGATATTCCACCACTCAAATGATGACCAAGAAACGCTTCGCAAAGCGTACCACGTTATTGCGACATTCATTATACGACATCCGTAATCCATCTCAATAAGTGAGCGTTACAATACGCGCTATGATTCAATCAATCATCACAACGCTTTCTTAGATAATAGGGATTAAATTTGATGAAAGTCGTTCTGTTAATACACATTAGCAGAACAATAACAACCGCGATTTTGCGGGTACATTTCCGAACAAGCTAATCTAGTTGGATTCCTGTCTAAAGCAGGGTGCCGAAACCGTATCATATCGGCAGTTTGTAGTGACTTCTGCCGATAAGGTAAACAAAACTTCCATTTGAAAGGACGTAAATATGGCAGATTCATTTGTTTCGCGTTTCATCGCAGACACTTTCTCAATTCTTGGAGCCGATGAAGCTCCGAGCGCGGACGATCTTGTCTATGTCAGGACGAATGACGTCGAAGCACTCAATGGTCTTGTTTCAAATCTCAAAAACATCGGATATGACGTGAAGGTTTACAAATACTCCCCCGTCTCCGGTCCCAACATCGCTCAAAACATCTTCGGAATCGATGCTCAAAAGAAGCCCATTTCGTTGACGGTTACGCACAGCGGCAACGATGCCTTGCGTTTTTTCCTCAGCAAAATAGTTTCCGACGACTTTCGAGACGGAGCAAAGCATCGCTTCGCGTCCCTTCGCGAGGTTCATGACTTTGCTTCCGGCTTTGCAATCCCCGGCGAGTGGGCAGCAGCCCTGAATCACGTTATCATTACTCCGGCATACGCCATCGACCCCGAAGAAGAGAACGCGATTATCTTCGATATTGCCGTCGAAGAAATGTGGAAGGAATAAAACATGCGATTCGATCTACCATTCTACTAGACATAGTGTCATAGCACGATTTCTAGATAATGCGGCTCCCTTGCCACGCTGAACAATCGCAATCGGCGAACATCGCCGCGGAGGAAACAATGATCGGCCATAGTTACTTCAAAACACGACTAATGTGGGGTTAGCGCTTATCCTCACCCAAAAGCACACGATTTTTTTGCCACCCAGCCTGTGCAGAGAGTTGGTGAGTCGGCTGCACCCGACAAAAAGCTGAGCAACGGCTATATGAGAGCGCCGGACACCTCGCCCGTTGAGGAGGGAAACCCAGAACGTAAGGGCATACGGAATGGTACAACAGCAATCTTGCCGGTATTTACCGATGAATACACGGCATGGTTCACAAGACAAAGAATCATCGGCGAGATAAGCCAGCGGGGTGCTTTGAATCCCCTGGCGAGATAAGCCAGCGGAGTGCTTTGAATCCCCGTTATGTGTCTACAAGACACGCGTAGACACGCGGCCCGGCGAAAAATAAATCCCGGGTTATAAAGCCGTCACCGCAACAACCTCGGCGCTATCTTATATTGGGCGCCTGAGCCGGGCGAACGGAACTAACCGCAGAAACCACTTGCGTCTCCGCAGAACGCAAAAAGGTCTGCAAAATGATTAATTGATTATTGATTAAAGACAAACTTATCTGCGGACAAAGGGTTTGCGCAAAGACCCCATGCAAGTTGATGAGCTAGACTTGCCTCCTGCGTCCACGTGGAGTAAAAACGATTCTAAACAGATCGGAAAACTAGTGGAATAAAGTAGACATGGGACAGAGCTACAACGCCGGTGATGATCCTATTCCGGCAAAATCAAGGTCCTCTAGCTCAATTGATTAGAGCAGCCGACTTATAATCGGCAGGTTCGGAGTTTGAACCTCCGGGGGACCACCAAGATAATAAATCACGAAAGGGTGCGAATAGTGAAACTCTGGGTTGATGATGTTAGACCCGCGCCGAATGGGTATGTTTGGTGCAAAAGCGTGATATCAGCTGTACACGAGATTCTTCAGGCAGAAGCCTTAGCTAAGGCCGGAGCTTCTGGCGTTTGGGCAAAACCCGAAGAGTGTGTCATTGAGCTAATTGACCTTGATCACGACGCCGGCGAATATGCTTCTTGCGGCGGAGATTTTATTAAGCTTCTCGATTGGCTCGAAGCAACAGGTAAAAATTATCCGATGCACATTCATTCGATAAATCCGGTCGGAGTCGCAAACATGAGAAGGATTATAAAAAGAAACGGGTGGAAGGAAGTTTAAAGTCAAATCCATCCGCCGGAAAAGTTGTCAGGTAGCACCATATCAAACTAAACTTTTATTCTTACGAAAGGAGAAATCATGAAACGAGAAGATGCTTACAAAGGAGCTCGAGTTATTGCTCTTGATGAGCAGGATGGCAACTGTTCCGTCATCGGCAAAACAGGAACAATAGTATATACCTTTGGCGACTGGTGTCGCGTTTGTTTTGACGAAGACGTAAACGGGCATGTCTCAGAGGCTTACGGGCCAAGTAGGCATTGTTGGGATATGATGTACGATAGAATCGAGATTTACGATGCTCCTGACCCCGAGATTGTAATCGTTTTTGATGACTTGGAATTATGAGCGAGATAGAAGTTGGAACACGGGTCGTTTGCATCCACGAGTGGGACGGAAACGAGCTCGTCGTTGGAAAATCAGGTATCGTATTTGCCGTTGATTCCGTTGGTGCGTATGACGTCGAGTTCGATGATGACATCGGCGGACATGACGGAGACGGTGCTCACAGAAACGGTCACTGCTGGTGCTTTTTTCCCGGCGACGACGATATTTACGACTATCTTATGCCGGAAGAAAAAGAAATCCCAACAATAGAAATATCGTTTGATGAGGTATTTATATGACGGATTTTAAGGTTGGCGACACAGTAAGGTGTGTCGCGCCATGTGACGGTCGCGTATCAACCGTAGGTCTTGTAGGAACAGTAGTAGACATTTATCGTGGTGACATCGGCGTGGAATTTGATCAAAAATGCAATGGTCATGACTGTAGTAGGCACGGCAGAAATGGTTATTGTTGGTATTTTCACGATGGAGGACACGAATATCTGACGCTTGTAAGCGAACCAGATATTGAAATCAAAACAACATTTGATGACATATTTGGAGGAGAAGTATGAGAATAGTACCTGGCGACAAAGTGCTGCTTTCGGAGCATCCATTGTTTCCAGACGAAAGCCCTGCGTTCGTATCTGGAATGCTCAAAGGCGTTATAGTTACCGTCGCAGACATTTATGAACATACTCATCTGTCTCACGCAACAGAAATATGGTTTCACATCGATGAAGAAGGACACGTATATTCAGAGAGATGGGTTGACCGTAACCTGACAGAAGAAGAAGAAAATATTCTCCCGAACATCTATTTGAGTTTTGACGAACTATTCTGACGCTTGCCGGTATGGTGGAATAGGCAGACGCAAGGGACTTAAAATCCCTTGGTGGTAACATCGTGCGGGTTCAAGTCCCGCTACCGGCACCATATGGCACGACCGGAAATTGTGGTTCGACTCCACAACGTGCCACCAGCCGAAAGGCAAATAAAATATACATTTGGCGAACAGCCAAGGGCGCAAGCCCAAGAAAGGATTATCTATGCAGATCAAACTTTATCCCAATCTCAAGAAGTATGCCCTTGTTTCTTCCGTCACCGAAGAGGACTTCAATCTCGTCAACAAGTATCGTCCCGCGACGCTCAAGATGCTTGACAAGGACGGCAACCAGGTGTTCGTCTTCAGCAAGGGCAAGGACGGTATCGCTCCGTTCTGCGCGTCCTTCGGCTCCGTGACCACCGATGGCCATCTTCAGATCCTCGGCGATATCCCTACTAACGAAAAGAAGCCCGCGGAGTATGTCGCAGACCTTGTCGGCGGCGCGCTCGACCACGTCAACGCGATGGAGTCTACCATCCCCGCAGCGGCAGCGGAAATCAAGTCCGGTAGAGATGCCCTGATCGCATCCGTCGTCACCGAGGGTTAATCAATCCTCTCCTGAGGCGATAACAGGACAACAACACCACAATTCAAACAAAAATAATAAAAAAAATACATAACAGGAGAACAAAGCTATGCTTAACATCAACATCAGAACCAACGCCATCCGTAAGTCCGTCATCGTTCCCGCAGAAGCAACTCCTCAGAGCGTTTTCGATGCGGAGACCATTGATATCTCCACTTCCGCGGTCAATGTCAACGGCAAGCAGATCAAGGGTAGCGACCTGAACAAGTCGTTTGCCGATCTCGGCTTCGCAGATAATACTACGCTGAATATGAACGCCATCGTCAAGGCTGACGGCGCCGCAAACCAGTAATCATAACAGGAGGCTACCATGCAGATCAGCAGTGATAAATTAAAACTTGCTTCCGTCGAGGCAAGTGATGTCTTCGGCGACCTCGTCGAAATCGACGGGGACGCTTCCCTTCACGCGTTTCTCCGTGCGGTCACGTATGACAGGCACGGTAGCCTCGACGATGAAATCGGCAGGCACACGAGTTCGCTCGTGAAAAAATCCATTCGCAACGACATCGATATTCTTGGTTATATGTCTTCTGCCGAGTATGGCGTTGCGATTTTTGAATCGCGTCAGTCGGAACAGGGAGCCACTGGTCCTATCGTATTCGATCACGAGCTCCCTTCCGGCTGGAGTGCAACATCCGGAATGCTTACAACGCTCGACAATTACTTATCTCAGTTTGCAAGAACAATCCTCTTCGTGAACGAGGAAAGTAAGTCGGTGGTGGCTCTTGTAAGAATGAGAGCAAACCACCGTTGGACTCAGGCGTTTATGTCTTGTTTCCACGGTATTATGACGTGGTATTTCCCCAAGCCCATTGCCGATGAATGGAAAGCGTTTTCAAGAAGTATCGCATACGACACGAAGAGCAATACGGAAGAAGAAAAAGCCAACGCAATGATTGAATATTGCAATCGCATTGCGGCAGGCTTAGACTTCGCCGATCGTCGGCTCGTAAAACTTCTGAACGGTATCGGAGACAGAATAAAGACAGAGAAAATCAATAGTCTCCAGTCGACATATGAATCGGTATCGCGCGACATTGAATCCTACAGATGCTCGCTCGATAGTCTTTTCGATAAACTTGAGGAAACGTCTACGGAGCTCAGAGCAATGAGACTGCTGCCAACCTCCGGAGATGAAGAAATTATAAACTTTTTCAGAACGCACTCAAACATTAGCCTGGCATCCGTATATGATTCTAACATCCGATATGTCGTCGACGATATGCTGGAGTTCTATGACCCTGATGAGTTTGTACGCTACGAGGAAACAGACGGATCTGTATTCCATAGCACAACTCAGGAGATGAAGCGAGTTCTGCACAAAATCTTTGCAGATCGAGTTGGAGCATTCAGAACTGTTGCTGTTTTTGAACTTCGGAATATGAAGCTCGTCAGGCCTTTAAAGTATGCAGCTGCAGACGATCAGTATAATAGTCGAGCAAATTATGCTCTGCCTAATCCTCATATCTACTTCTACGCTTGCAGCGGCCAGAATGATCAGTATTACGATCAGTTTGCCGAAAGAGGTGAATGGGATATGGGTATTGAGCAGAGTATATCTGCGACAAAAAATCTCAACATGGGCGACACATCTGTAACGAGAAGGCTCATCGAGTATATCTCCGAGCACAAGGACGTCCCGTTCATTTATTATAACGGAGGAGAAGTCGTTGAAGAAATCACGGAAGACGTACGACTCGTATCTTATAACGAGTTTGCGAAGCTTACGGCCGAAAAAAAGCCGAGAACAAGAAAGAAGAAGGAAATCGAGAATGAGTAAGCCGATTTTTGTCGATGAGGAGCTTGCAAACTCCATCGTCGAAGAATTCAAAAGCGAAATCCTTGGGAAAAAATCCTTTGGAGAAGTTGAATTTTCAAGAAAACTTGCATCAAACGGAGACCGTGCTACTTTGACATTCACCGCAACGGCATGGATGAAAATGACCGCGCTCGTCAGTACGTTCTCTACCGAGGTACAGTGGCACGGTCTTGTCCACAGACTCAGCAAAAATGACTTTGAAGTATACGACATTATCGTTCCGCCGCACGTCGTTACGGCATCTACAGTGACGTCTGATCAGACAAAATATGAGGAGTGGATTAACTCACTCGACGACGACGTTTTTGCCGACCTGAAATTCCACGGGCATAGCCACGTAAGAATGGCTGTTACTCCATCCGGAGTCGATATGAAATATCGCAAAGACAAGGTTACTCAGCTTCCTCTTTCTGCTGAAGGACTCGACATTTTCTACATTTTTCTGATTATCAACAAAGACCATGCGTGGAGCGCCCAGATCTTTGATATCACAAACAATGCGTGCTATGACACGGATGAGATTGATGTCGACGTCCTTCTTCCTGACTATTCATCTCTTGAAGATTTTACCGCTGAATCAAAGAAGGTTGCCGTTGAGGTAATAACGAAGCCTGCTGCCACTACTCAGAAATCGAAGTCGTCTTCTGAAAGCAAATCAAGCAAAAAATACGCAGACGATTATTACAGCGACATATATAGTCGCTATGGCTATGGTCGTTCGGTTAACGATCCATTTTTCTGCGAAGGAGATTAAAAATGAACTTATCAAAGTCATACGAATATTTCAATCCCACGAGGATTGATAAGGTCCACATCATTGGATGTGGTTCTGTCGGATCAACGGTTGCAGAACTCATCGCGAGACTCGGCGTGCAGAACTTTGTCTTGTATGACTTTGATACCGTTGAATCTCACAACATTGCCAATCAGATGTTCACGAATGCGGACATTGGCAAGTTAAAGGTAGATGCGGTTCGGGATATGCTCGTCGGCATTAATCCCGAGCTGTCAACTACAATTGAACTTCGTCCCGAGGGTTATACCGGTCAGAAACTTTCCGGGTACGTATTCCTGTGTGTTGACAACATTGATCTCCGCAGAGAGATTTGTGTCAAGAATAGGATGAATCGTCTGATAAAAGCAATGTTTGATTTTCGGACAAGATTAACGGATGGTCAGCATTATGCAGCGAACTGGGGAGACATCGGTCAGGTTCGCGACTTAATTGACACAATGGACTTCTCTCACGAAGAGGCTCACGAGGCGACTCCAAAAACAGCGTGCGGCACAGAGCTTGGAGTTGTTACGACCGTGAGGATGATTTCAACGATGGGAGTGCAGAACTTCATAAACTTTGCCAACGGAAAAGAAATTCGTCAGCATTTGTTCTACGATGGTGGAGGATTTATCGAGATTTATGAATAATAATGAATTGTTCGTAGGGCAAAGAGTAGAGGTAATCGATACTTTTGACGGCAAATACATGAAAGGATATACAGGGACGGTAATTTGTCTCGGCGTCGACGGATACGGGGTTGGCGTCGAATTTGACGAGGTGACAGGCTTCGTAGGACACTCTCTTGGCGGAAGAATCGACTCCGGAAGAGGAAGATATGGACGTGCCGATGAGCTTATCCAAGTTGACGAGACGCCAAGCATATCCGTCTCATACGATGACATTTTCACATGAAAAATGTGTTGATATATACAGATGGAGCATGCTCTGCATACTCCCCAAGGATATATTTATAAATATAATCAAATAAACTTAATATTGAATATTCTCCTGTTGCTAAATCAACAGTATATGTTCCACAACTTACAACATTATCCATTTCGTTATATG
>CALCUH010000071.1 GCA_937907165.1 uncultured Bacteroidales bacterium
GAACGACGTTCTCTGGCTGCATGATGTCAGCCCACATCTTAACCCATGTGTTAAGTTTTGCACAATTTGTCTTAATCATAAAATTTTATATATAAAATGTAACATTATATTCACATAAGGCACGATGAAATGTGCCACTCAAAAAAGCGGTGCAAAGATACGACAAAAAATAAAACGATTCGCAATTTGACGGAAGAATATTATTCCTCATCCGTTTGCTTTCCAGAAATAGGTAATTGTAGGTGAATTTCCGTAGGTTCGTTCCATGTCGGGTTTTCTGTCCTATACTTTGTTTCAGAAGTGACGCTGATGATTCCGTTTGCTCCTCTGGCGCCCAATGCGGCACATTCCGAACTGCCAGGCCGTACGATTTCCACGTATGCGACTTCGGTTAAAGGTATCGTGGATAAATCAGAAATCTCCATGCCGTCCATCATGTAGAGAGGGCGTGTGCTGCCATAGAAGGATGTGGCGACGTTGGAAGACATCGGCATCTTTTTGTTCACAGCGGGTAGGGTCATATCTTCCCCAGTTCTTTTAAGGGATTCTTTCCAGATAATCGTTCCGTTAAACGCAGTAGTTGGTTGGTAGGGCGCTTTTTTTAGTGTGACATTCAATTGCTTGCCTTGGTCAGTGATGTTGACTTCACAGGCGCCATTTAAAGGTAATATGACAGGTAGTCCATCGGCTTTCGGAAGCACTATTATTGTGTCCTTTTCGACCTCCGTTCCTTTCAGTGAGAATCTCCCTTTTTTGTCGGGATGGCAGAACTTACCAGTCCTTTTGTTTGAGATGGTGACTTCTTTGCAGTTGTCTGATGTGTAATGTCCGCTGAGTGTTTCCGCACTTAAAAGTGCGGGGCAAAGGCATGATGCTAATAGAAGAATTCCTTTTCTCATACGTCTGGTATTTTTTTGACATTAAGATTGTGGTGCAAGTGTCATCACAAGTCTCAGTTTTAGTTTCGGGTGCTCAATGGTGATCACTTGGTTGTCGAACACAGCATTCATCTTTTTCAGTCCGGTCCCGTTTTGAATGATATGCACGAGTCCGTTGTCTTGGTGGTAAAAGAGGTAATTGTTACCTCCGTTTTTTGTTGTCACACTATATCCCCAGCGTTCGTTGCCTTTGGGAGGTAGGAAGATGGCGCCGGAAAAGTCCTCCGGAACGTCGACCATCAGCAAACTCTTAAAGTCGTTCTCTAAAAGTTTTAGGACACTCTTTTTGTTTAGTTGCTCCATGCAACTGTTTACAATGAAACTATCTCTCGAAATGGAGAAATCGAAAATCGGAATTCCGAATGGAGTCATCATGATCATGCGGAATTTGCGGGGGTCTTGAGCTTCTCTTGAAAGTGCCAAAATTCCCGTGACGCTTTTCTCCTTGAAATCCACTTGGGCGGAATAGTATCTTGCGGTCTCGTAATCGTCGAAAACAGGATAAAGATTGGCGCGGTGCATATGGACGGGAGTGGTTGGCTGCAGCCCCAAATTACTAAACAATTTGGGCGTGCAGCTACTCATTCCCGCCATGATGACCGCTAATAGTATGATTTTTTTTGTCATCTGATGTTATTGTTTGATGACGAATACGGCATCTGATATCTCCGTGTTCTTCTTTTTGTTGGTGAAGATATAGTCCGAATAGTCGTTTTTGGTTTGGTTGGGTTTCAACGCCTCAATCATGTGCATTTTCACTACGGTGAAGTCGGATGCGTCGAGGTATAGGTCAACTCTTTCGACGAAATTCTTGATCTCCGGACTTTGTGGTGTGATTTCAATCAGATAGTTGGAACCGTCCACATAGTAGTCCATTTTGTAGTTGGCGCCCATGTTGGTGATGTCTCCGCTCATGCAAGCGGAAATCACTTTTTTCAATTCTCCCATCATCGGATTGGAGTTGGCGTCCGATACCATAGGCTTACCATTGTTGGAGTCCATCATGAGCTTGTTGCCGTTCATGACGAGGTTCTGTTTGAATGGAGTCAGATACTCCAACTTGGCTTTGTCCTGCTTCTTGTAGTAGAATTTTCCTGTCTGTTTCATCGTGCTTGACATGACAGACAAGTATTTCTCCTGCGTGAAGTCGCTTTGGAGGGAGTTGATCTTAGCGGCGCTAGCCTGCATTTTCGTCTTCAGTCCGTTGACGTCGGATACAGGTGTTGCTGCTTGAATGGTTGATAGAGACAATGAAGCCAACATTGTAGCTGCGATTACTAAAATTTTCTTCATGTTCTTCTTCTTTTTAATGGTTAATAATTAGCGGTTGTTTCCTCCGCCTTAGCACGGGAAGGAATTTTCCCCCGATTTCTCGTATCCCTTCTGCCGATTATGTGTAAAGTCCGCCGTTTACGGCGATAGTTTGTCCTGTGATGTAAGATGCCGCGTCTGAAACGAGGAAGCCTACCGTGGCCGCGATTTCCTCCGGCTCGCCGAAACGGTTCATCGGAATCTGTGTCTTCAAAGCTGCTTCATCCAAGTCGTGTGTCATGTCGGTGCGGACGAATCCCGGAGCTACCGCATTGACGGTCACGCCCTTGCGAGCAACTTCTTGTGCCAGCGCTTTCGTGGCTGCCATGACAGCGCCTTTGGCTGCGGAGTAGTTGGTTTGTCCTGGCAAGCCTTTTTGACCTGACAATGAAACCATATTGACAATGCGACCGCGCTTCTTCGTCAGCATTGGCTTCAGAACGGCGCGTGTCGTGTACATGAATCCGTTCAGACTGGTGTCCAATACTTTTGACCAATCTTCGTTAGACATCCACAACAAGAGGTTGTCGCGGCGAACGCCTGCGTTGTTGACCAAACATTCGATGTATTCGTTGGCGTGTGCCTCTTGCCAGTCGGCGATGGATTTCTCCACCTCGGATGGTTGGGACACGTCGAATTTCATGATTTCCCCGTCAGATCCTTTCTCTTGAACCAATTTCAGGGTGTTCAATGCTTCCGCCTCATTGGATTGGTAATTAATGATAATATAATAACCCATTTCGGCAAGTTTAACCGCACATGCCCTTCCGATGCCTCTGGATGCGCCTGTCACTAATGCTACTTTCATTGATTATAATTATTGTTTTTAGTTTCTTTTTTTGTCTAATAAATCGATGGTAAAGATAGGTATTTTTTTGTAATACCCAAAGCGGGTTTTATGCTCTGCGGATATCTATGGACGTAATGCCCGATTCTATCGACAAAGCCGCTCCTCTTTTCATCGAAATGATTAAAATCTTTTTCCTCTTAGATATTCTTGCATTCGGGCGATGTCCTCGTATTTGGTCGTGTCGTCCGTGAATTTCGGGAAGAAAGCTCTGATTTCGTCGTAGATGGCTTTGGTCTTAGGCGACAGCTTGGATGCCGCATCCAGACAGTCGACACCTTGGACGATGGACATGAAGTGGATGGCCATCACTTGGAAGGCGTTGTTGATGACTCTCTTCGCGAGAAGGGCTGAGTTGGTTCCCATGCTGACGACGTCTTGGTTGTCGTTGTTGTTCGGAATGGAGTGGACATACATGGAGTTGGAGAGTGTTTGGCACTCCGCCGTGGTGGAGGTGGCTGTGAATTGGCACGCCTGCATTCCGTAGTTCAATCCTAACACGCCCATGTTGACGAACGGTGGCAAGATGCCGTTGATGCGGTCGTGGAAGAGGTAGTTCATCTGACGTTCCATCAGCATGGTCATCTTTGTGATGGCTATCTTCAGCTTGTCCATTTCGAATGACACGTAGTCTCCGTGGAAGTTCCCTCCGTGGTAGACGGTCTTCGTCTCCACGTCGACGATAGGGTTGTCGGTGGCTGAGTTGACTTCGTTCTCCAAAACTCTTTCCACGTTCTGTATCGTCTCGAGTACGGGACCCAATATTTGTGGCACGCAGCGGAGGGAGTAGTAGGGTTGAACTTTGTGCTTGAATACGCTCTCTTCTTTATGCCCGCCGTCGTAGAGCGCTTTCTCTCTGCTTAATAGACATTGGCTGCCGTCGCTCCATTCGCGGAGTCTTTGGGCTATCTCGCTTTGTCCTGGCTGACGTCGTACCGCATTCAGCTTCTCCGCCATGAAATCGTCGTAAGAGGAGGCGATTTCATTGACCATTACGGAGGCGATGATCGCCCATTGCAACAGCTTTTGGGAGTCGAATAGGTTGACGAGTCCGATTCCTGTCATGAACGAGGTGCCGTTGGTGACGGAAAGCCCTTCCCTCACGTGTACGCCCATAGGTTTTAATCCTAATTTCTTTAGTACCTTTTCGGTGGGTTGAAATTCGCCTTCGAAGTTCACGTTCCCTTCCCCGATGAGGGTGAGCGCCATATGTGCCAATTGCACGAGGTCTCCGCTGGAGCCTACGCTTCCGTGTTCGGGGATGAAGGGATATATGTCGTTGTTGATGAAATCCGCCAATAGTTTCACAAGTTCCGGGTGTACGCCCGATTCTCCTTGAATGAAGGTGCCGATTCTGGCGATCATAGCGGCTTTGACGTAGATGTTAGGCAATGGGTCGCCTGCGCCAGCGGAGTGGCTGCGGATGATGTTGTATTGCAGTTGGACGCGTTCGTCGTCGCTTACTCTATATTGCGCCATCGGTCCGAATCCGGTGTTGATGCCGTAGATGACGCGGTCTTTTGAAAATTCTTCCAAAAATTCGTAACTCTTTTGAACCTTCTCCATGATTGCGGGTGTGAAGGCTATTTTGGAGCCGTCGTACAATATGGATTTTATGTTTTCTAAGGTTATGTATTCAATCTCTTTCTCCATAATCTTTATTGTAACTTTTAGTGGTATGTTCTGATTTTTTTCAACGCGAAGATAAAAATATTTGGGGTGGATAACAAAAAACCGCCCATTGACCTCTCGTCAGTAGGCGGTTAAAGTAGTTTTTATTTATTGCTAGTGTATATACTTATCGTTTATGAGCATTCATGGTTTAGTTAATATTACTTTATGGATATGTATTATTTAGAGTTTTTTGAATTCTTACATTTTGTTTTTGTTTATGTCTCAAATGTAAAATTCAAAAAACGATAATAAAAATGCGTTCGACGAATCGGATGGTTTCGTCGACGAATCAGCTTGAAAAAGCGTTAATGTTTCCTTCGCGATTATTCTTCTATGCCTAAGGCAGCTTTTCTGCGGAGGGATAGTTCCTCCCATCGAGGGTCTGTGTCCAGTACTTTCAATTGCCTTTCTATCAATCCTTTGATGTCTGCCCGGACCATATCTTCCTGTTTTTTTAGGATTCGGCTCATGTTGTGGTCTTGTATTCCCTTCACTTGCGCTTTGAAATCTTTTAGGTCGGAGAAATATTGGAGAGCGGAGCGTAACGGGTTTAGACATGGTTCCACTCTTGGATTCTCCGATTCTTGCGCTTGGTCTATCGCTTCCATGACTGATTTAAGAGACTTTCCGAGTGAAAAATGGGTTTCGTCTGATGTGTTGATGCCATATTGTTTTTCCTCTATCAACCATTGCTTGATCTCCTGCTTGCCGATGAAATCGATGATTTGGCCCCTTGAATATTCTAGCGGAGAGCAATCCTTTTCGTCATACGATGCGTTTTCGATGTCGCTGACGAGCGAGTTGAGTAAACTATGTATCATTCCTCCGAGTTGGCTGATGAAGTTGGCGAAATCCATGAATTCGTCAAGGAATCTTCTCACGTCGGTACTACTGATCCCCATGATATTTCGGATGGATTCCTCGTTTTTGCGTACGATGACTTTATAGTTTTTCAGAAATGTTAGTGCGAATTGTTTTAATTCGCTCACCTCTTCCGGCGAGTCGAAGTTGTAGAATGTCGGTAACGGTTGAAATCTTTGTTCTTCCTCTTTTACGGCGTCATTGTCAATGAGAATTTTGGCGTTGAATATCTTCTCTGAAATTTCCTCTCCGAAGTTGTCCGCTACGGATCCCACGAAGTTTCCTTGGGTGAGAGTGGAGATTTTGGAAGCGGGAATCATCGTGTCGTTTTGTTCGCTGATGCTGGTGGAGACGCCCGACGTGTTGTAGCTTTGGCTTTTCCGTTGTTGCATGTTTTTCCCGAAACGTTTCTCTAGTTGGTCTGCCGTCTCTCCCGTCACTTGTCCGCTGAAGAGGTTCCCTATGGTGTTGATGATGGCCTTCGCCTCTTTCTCCCCGTAGTCTCGGATGAGTTGGGAGAAGTCTTGGTAGCCGAGGCAGACGGAGACCTTGTTGGAGCGGGCGGTGGCGATGAGGTTGTCCAATCCTCTGAAATAGATGGTCGGAAGCTCGTCGATGATGAGAGAAATCGGATGCCTCCCTTTTTTATTGATAACCTTCACGATACGTCCGTTGTAAAGTCCTAAGGCGGTTGCGTAGATGTCCCTTTTCTCGGGATTATTGCCAACGCAGAGTATTTTCGGCTCTTCCGGATTGTTCAGGTCCAAAGAGAAATCGTTCCCCGTCATGACCCAATAGAGTTGAGGCGAGCTGATGCGCGACAGCGGAATGCGCACCGAGGCGATTTGTCCCTGTAACTGATCTTGCGCACCTCCTTCCCAAGCCTCCATGAAGGCCGACATGTAGTTGACGAGGCTGGGGTTCATGCTCATGAGCGGAATGCAGTCGCCGTACTTGGCGTTGATCCATTCGATGACGTGTGGTAGGGTGCAATATTTTCCTCCTTCTGTCTCTTTCAGATACCATATGGAGGCGGTTAGGTAGTTGATAGGCGATTCCACGAAGAAGTCTCCTTGCTTTTGCGCCCAGCTCTTGTTGAGGTTCAGCATGATGGTGTAGGCGCTGTCGTAGGCGTCCGTGATGTCGTTCATGAATTTCGGGTCGATAGGATTGCATCGTAGGGAGCGTCTCGGGTCGTCGAAATTGATGACGCAGAATTTGGGTTTCACACCATATTTAGACTTGAACTCCTCCTCGTTCCATTTCATGTGGTTATAGACGATGGTGGATAGATCCGGAAACTTGAAATCGTAGCAATACATCGTGAAATTCTTCCGCATATGTTGGCGGATGAACTCGTTGATGACGGCGTAAGTCTTACCCGATCCGGGTGTTCCCAATACGCTGGTGGCGCGAAACGGATTCACCACGTTGATCCATCCGTTCCTTGTCTTCCCCTTAAATTTGTATTCCGTTCTGAGATTGACGGAGTAGGGATTGTCTATGAGTTCTTCATTTTGTCTAAATGACTCTTCCACCTCGCTGTCCGTGTCCCTGAAACTGCGGCTCACCTTGTGGATGTAGTTGCTGCCGAATATGAAATAGAGGATGCCCAATCCGCTCACGAAAACGTAGAGGACGAAGCGAATGAACGGTTGCCCGATTTGTAGCAAAGCGGGGCTAACAAGTGTGATGAGAAGGCCTGCAACGATGATGCACCAGCCTTCGCTTCTGACGGGCCTGATTTTCGTGACAGGCTTGCCGTTGTCGTTCTCTTCGACGACTCTGCCATTCTCGCCCCTATCAATGGCTCCCGTCTTTTCCAAAAGATCGCAGAGTGGGGCGATGAAAAAGCTCAATTGGATTTTCTCCTCCTTTTTCCCGCGTTCCGCCCAGCCGTAAAGGCCGATGAAGAGAAGCGCGATGACAAGTGTGGGGTAGGCGGAGGAAAATAAGTGTAATCTTGAATCCGCTAGTTGAAGGAACGTGTAGGACTTCCCATAGATGTTTTCTGGCAAAATTGAGGAGAAAAAGTCTCCGCAAAACCAGTAAATGTTAAGCAGGTAGAATATGATTCCGATCGCCCGGGAAAAATCGAGCATCTTTTTTAGTCCGTCTTGGTTGTCTTGTCCCATGAATGTTAGTTGTTAGTATGTTGGTGACTTGTCGTAGAAAGAGTGCGGTAGCCTCCTCCTTATCCGTACGAATCGCAAATTTAATTAAAATTTCTCAAGAGCGACGGGTTTTGTGTATTTTTTGCGTAAATTTTCGATATGAACGGCTGATGTCATCCTCCGTAACTATGCATACCTCCGAAGAAATAGTTGACTCCGAAATAGGTGATAAGTATGAAGAGAAATGCACCTATCAGGTAGAAGTGGAACACGATAGGTTTCTTTAGTACGGGTAACGATTTGTTGTGGAATATGAAACTGTAGGCCAATAGGGAGATGAGCGCCCACGTCTCTTTAGGGTCCCACGACCAATAACTTCCCCATGAGATATTTGCCCAAACCGCACCGGTGAAGATACCTGCGGTGAGGCAGAAAACGGCGGGGTAGAGGATGATGATGTTCAAATCCTGATGGATTTCCAAGCGTTCATTACCTTCTGTCTTGTAATAAAGAATGAGGGCGGAGAGACTGGAGAGCGTCACGATGAGGAGTAGGGCGTAGGCTACCATCATGAGCGACACATGTATGCTTAGGATAGGGGAGTTGAGCACGGGCACCAGTGCGGTGATTTGTGGATTACTCTCACCTAAGGTGGCGGTCAAAAGGGCGAATCCCGAAGCGAGGAGACCTAGGGGGGCGATGATTTTAGCTTTGCGGGAAAAAAATAGTGTGAAGATTTGCGAAATCCATGCGATGCACAAAAGTGTCTCGTGTCCGTTGGAGAGCGGTAATCTGCCAGATATTACGCACCGTAAAATGATGAGGAAGGTAAGGTAAAGTGTGCAGAGCGATAGAATCACATGACCTATTTTGAACCCATATTCCAACCATTCCCTTCGGTTGAAGAAAAGGACTAGGAAGAGGCAGAGACCTGCAAATAGTGTGAGGTGGTAACACCAGGGAAGGTGATTGCCCCGAATGTATATTTTTTCGGCGATTAGTGCAGATTCGGGAGGTGCGGTTTGTCCCAACCTCTCTTTTTGCGTCTTGACGAATGCATGGATTAGATCATCGCAAGGAATATTCTTACTATATCTCTCGTAAAGTTCGGGTAGAAATTGCAGGAGAGAATCCGTGCCATGGGAGTCTTGGAATTCTTGGAATGAAACGAGACGGGGCCCCCTCTCAGAAACGGAGGGGAATATTTTCAACAAATCTCTGTTTTGTAGAGAGAGGATTAGTTCCATCTTTTCGTCCAGTTTGCGGAGCGTTTGGGCTTCCAGTGAGTTGAGGCCGAGTCCCATTGCCTTTTCATAAGCTTCTCTAGGCTTATAGTTCCCCTCGTTTGTGTAAAAGTCCACTAAACTAACGAATCTTTTATCGGTACCTATTATCTCTTTCTCCCTTACCCCTTTTAATTTAATAGTGGGCTCAAGATTCCAATCTTCTCGGGAGAGGAGGAAGCCCGCCATGAATTGTGTGGAAGTGAATTTGCCGTATCGGTCGCTTCCGTAGATTTTTCTTGTGAAGTCTGTGGCGAGCGATTCTATGGAGGTGATCCGCCCGTTATATTGCACTAGAATATCACCGAACGCCTCCGCATCTGTTGGCGGAAACGTTTTTGGGGCGGCGTCTGCGTTTTGAATTGCGACCGGAATAATTAATAGTAAAATTGTCCAGCATTTCCATTTTCCCTTTTTTAGTGTATCCCTGAAGATGCTCCGGGGAGAGAAAAGGAGCGCCACCATGCCCACTAGAAGAAGGATATAGCCTGCGTAAGTGGCGGATGTCCCCCATGGATCATGGCTGACCATGAGGAGGGTCCCATGCCCGTCTGGGTCATAAGATTGCTGGAAGATGCGGTAACCGTTATGTTTGAGTATGTTATTCATGGAGATATGCGTCTTTCTCTCTCCTTGCTCATCTGAGAGGGTGATATGGCTGATGTAGTCCGAAGGGGTGTCTGTCCCCGGATAGTTTACGATGCGGAAGGTGTCTAATCTGATGGAGAAAGGAAGAAGAAAGGTGCCTTCCCCTTTGTCTGTCGTAACTAACGTTGCTGTTGTTTCACCTGTGCTCAGATGGATGACTCCGGATTGGCTAGTCAAGTGTGTGATGAGGGCTCCTGAAAGGATGAGAAGGAAGGCAGTATGGAAAACGAAACGGGAGAGGTCCCTCCACATCTTTAATTGTGAGATATATTTCACAGCGGTGATGACGGTGGCGCTCCAGAGAATTAAGGCTACGGGAGAGGTGTATGGAAAGAAGTATAACGTGTTATGCGCTTTCTCTAACCAAGAGGCGATGATGAGGAATAGTGTCGTCATCCCCAACAATCCGAAGGGGATAAAGGCTGGAATATGGATGCGTTTCCGTTTCATGCGCTCTTTTTTATCCGCAAAAATAGTTATTTGTCAGATTTATTGGGTGAGAAGTCTTGGAGGAAGACGGAGGAAGTGCGTTCAGCATGTGAAAAAAACTTAAACGATTCTTGGGGTTTAAGGCGAATTGGTTTGCTAAGTTGTTTGTATATAAGATGTTATGTATTAGTCGGAAATTTCGCAATTCCCCATTATGTAAAATAAGGTTAATTCGGATAAAATATTTTATAATTATGTTGTACAACATAAAAATATACCCTACATTTGCATCGTGTTTTTCATGGTATTAGATTTAAGGTTAAAAATTGACGAGGTTGGGATGTCGTGATGACATCCTTCTTTGTTTATATGGGGTATGTGAAATGCGTAGTTTGGAAAATCATTTTTGGTCGCATGTTTTAGATATTTTTAAATACAATTAGCAAAATGGCTTTTCTGAATATCTAAAAAATCCTTATTTTTGCACGTTTTTGGTTGGAGGACAAAATATTGTCGCATATAATTCGTTCTCTTTCTAAGAACATACTAAATTGAAATGATGCATCGAGAGAATAAATTAAGAGCTTTTCTGCTCATGGTTTTGTTGGCTTGCTTCGGAATTGGAACGATTCAGGCGCAAGATCGTTATGTGGGAGAACTTGGCATATTTGGCGGAGATACCTACTACAACGGAGACGCTAATTCAAGGAAGATTTTCTTGGAAAACCATTTAGCGTTTGGCGGTTTGGCGCGGTACTTCATCAACGACCGCGGTGTCCTGAAATTTGACATTATCCGAGGTAAAGTTTCTGGTGACACTCGGAATTTCGAGAATGTGCTGCCTGATGGGCAAGAAGCCTCTTTTTCCCAACGCTATTGGGACCTTGGTCTTCATTTGGAACATAATTTCCTCAAATATGGTTTTGAAAGTTGGGACAGGGAGGTGAAAAGACATACGCCATATGTGCTGATAGGTCCCGGCATCACGATACATGACCATTGGAGGGGGAACATCATATCGTTTAACGTCACGTTCGGTGTCGGATATAAATTTAAGTTGTGGAAACGTTGGAACGTAGGTTTCGAATGGTCTATGCGTAAGTTGTTCGTGGACAATTTTGATGTGGTGGACAACGAAAGCAAGATTTTGAACGATCCATATCGCATGGGTCATAAAGCGTTGAAAAATAATGACTATTATACTTGTGCCGTCGCATATATATCGATGGACCTCATTAGGAGGAAATCCAAGTGTAATGTTTTAAGGAAATAATATGAGTTTACAAGAACAAATTGATATCAATCGTGTGCCGCAGCATATTGCTATCATCATGGATGGTAACGGACGTTGGGCGAAGTCGAAAGGTTTGGATCGCATCTATGGACACCGCGAGGGTGTGGACTCCGTGGACAAGGTGATGGAGGCGGCTTCCGATTTGGGTGTGAAGTTCATCACGTTGTACGCATTCTCTACCGAGAACTGGAATCGTCCCGAACAGGAGGTTAATGCGTTGATGGAAATATTGTCCCAAGCGTTGAAAAAATATATCGAAAAGATTTCCGCGAATAATGTTCGGCTTCTTGTCATAGGCGATAAGAGCAGACTCTCCGAATTGACACTCTCTAATTTGTCCGAGGCGGAGAAGATGACCGCCGGCAACACTGGTTTGACAATGGTGCTTGCCATCAGTTACTCTTCCAGATGGGAGATGGTGGAGGCTGCTAAAAAAATCGCCGTGGAGGCGAAAGCGGGTTCCCTCAATGTGGATGAGATTGATGAGAAGGTATTCTCCGACCATCTTGCGACGGCGGGTATTCCTGACCCCGATTTGTTGATTAGGACGAGCGGCGAACAGCGTATCAGTAATTTCTTGATGTGGCAGTTGTCTTATTCGGAGCTCTATTTCACTCCGACGAGTTGGCCGGAATTCAAGAAGGAGCAATTCTTCGAGGCGATTATTGATTATCAAAAGAGGGAGAGACGTTTCGGCAAAACGAGCGAACAATTGTCATAGGTTATCGTGATGAGGAATTTATTATACATCTGCATACTTTGTTTTTTGCCGTACTTTGCTTCGGCTACGGTGAGGAGTGTTATAGTGACCGAGCCGCAGACTGCTGGCGTGGCGGGAGATAGCCTCTCCTCAGACTCGTCTTCTTCCACTAAAAATTATGTTTACACGCCTTCGTTGTCATATACAGATTCTCCAAGGGAATATGAGATTGCGGACATCGACGTGAAAGGCGCCGATAGATACGACAAGTCTGTTATCATCGGCTATTCTAAACTCAAGGTGGGCGAACGTGTGAAAATTCCGGGCGAAAGAATTTCCAAGGCGGTGAAGAAGTTCTGGAAACAGGGCCTCTTCTCTGACGTGAAGATCTATGCCGACAAATTCGAGGGCGATAAAGTATGGCTTACCATTCAGGTGGAGCAACGCGAACGTATATCTGAGATTAATGTGACGGGCGTCAAGGAGAAGAAGAGGGAGGATATACTAGGTGCAATTGAGCTGCGCAAAGGCGGTATCATCACTCCTAATCTTATTGATCGCACCCAAAAAGCTATCCAAAAACATTTGAGTGGGGACGGATATCGTAATGCTCAGGTGGAGATTAATACGAGGGCGGATGTCTCCCAAAAAGGACAGGTTGTCGTTAATATCGACATCGAGAAGAACGATAAGGTGAAGGTCCATCGCATTTATATGTCCGGCTTGGATAAGATGGACGAGAATAAGGTGAAGCGCAGCATGAAGAAGACGAAAGAGAAAAAAATCCGTAACTTCTTCAAGTCTAAAAAGTTCATCGATGAAGAGTATAAAAACGACAAGGTTCTTGCCATAGAGAAGTTCAACGAGTATGGTTTTCGCGATGCTCGTCTCGTGAGTGATAGTGTGGTCTCTTATGGTGAGAATCGAGTGGACGTCTACATGACGTTCGAGGAGGGTAGAAAATATTATTACCGTGACATCACGTGGGTCGGTAACACCATATATTCCGGAGAAACGTTGTCCAAAGCATTGGGAATAAAGAAGGGTGACGTTTACAATCAGAAGCTTTTGAACGACAGGTTGTCGGTTGACGAGGACGCCATGTCTAATCTCTATTTGGATAATGGTTATCTCTTCTTCAATGTGGAACCAATGGAGATGAGGGTCGAAGGCGATTCCATCGATTTGGAAATGCGTATCTACGAGGGGCAGCAGGCGGTGATCAATAATGTGGTCATCTATGGTAATAACGCTATATACGAGAATGTGATTCGTCGTGAGTTGCGTACTAAGCCAGGCGAACTCTTCAGTAAGACTAACTTGCAACGTTCCGCGCGTGAGTTGGCTGCGACCGGGCAATTCAATCCGGAAAAGATGGACATCCGTCCTGAACCTAATCCGGAAAATGGTACGGTGGACATCGTCTATAATCTGGAACAGAAGAAGAATGACCAGGTAGAGCTCTCTTTTGGTTGGGGACAGACTGGTGTGACGGGTTCGTTGGGCCTCAAGTTCCATAATTTCTCTATCCAAAACATTTTCAACAAGGAAGCTTATCGTCCGTTGCCACAGGGAGACGGTCAGGATTTTGGCCTCTCGTTCTCCACTAACGCTCGCTACTATTCTTCCGCCAGCATTTCGTTCACGGAACCTTGGTTGGGTGGCAAGAGCCCTACTTCATTATCTACCTCCTTGTATTGGTCCAAACAATCGGGTGTGAACAGCCGTTATTACTCTGAAAATTATTACAATAGCCTTATTTATGACAATAACGACTATTCTAGTTATGCGGCCGCTGTCGATCGGGAGAAGTATATTATGACGCTTGGCGGTTCTGTAGGTATCGGTAAGAGATTGAAATGGCCGGATGACTATTTCTCCATCTACTGGGATCTCTCCCTTCGTCACTATTCTTTGCAGAATTGGACCTATCTGGATATCTCCGACGGATCGGCGAATAACTTCAGCCTTGCCGCTACATGGAGTCGTAACTCTTTGGATAACCCATATTATACCAGAAGAGGTTCCAAATTGTCTTTGATGGCTCAGTTGACTCCTCCGTATTCCCTTTTCAGGGATAATTCGCGTGTGAATTCTTTGGTGGATCGTTATAGGGAGGGTAGCCCTGACGAAGAGCGCCGCGGACTCTCGGAGGAGGAGTACAGGGAGATGCAACAGGAGTTGTACCGTTGGATTGAGTATTACAAATTGGAGTTTAAAATGCAGACGTTCACTCCGCTCTCTTCCAACCAAAAACTGGTCTTGATGACGCGTGCCGAATATGGTTTCCTCGGATATTATGACGAATACCGTAAGTCTCCGTTCGAACGTTATTATGTCGGTGGTGATGGTATGACGGGTTATAGTTACACCTATGCTACCACGGCGATAAAACTTCGTGGATACGATAACGGCTCTTTGACGCCAAAAGATCCGATTACAAGGCGCGATGCGGGTAATCTCTATACTAGATTATCTCTCGAGTTGCGTTATCCGCTGATGCTGGAGTCCACAACCACGATTTACGTCTTGGCTTTCGCTGATGCCGGAAATGCGTGGAGCGAATTAAAGGATTTCAATCCGTTTAACTTGAAACGCTCCCTTGGTGTGGGCGCACGTGTCTTTTTGCCAATGATCGGATTGATCGGTGTGGATTGGGGATACGGATTCGACACTCCATATGAAGTGGGAGGAGGCGGAAGCCAGTTCCATTTCGTGTTTGGTCAGGAGTTCTAATTATGCGTTTTATTGTTTGATTTTAAAATATGACAAATATGAAAAGACTAATTTTGACATTATTAACTGTGGGCGCTTTCTTTTGCGCTTCCGCACAAAAGGTGGCCGTTATGGATATGGAGTATATATTGAAGAATATTCCAATGTATGAATCGGCTAATGAACAATTGAAACAGATTTCCGAGAAGTGGCAGAAAGAGGTCGACGCTAAGAACGAGGAGGCTAAAATACTGTATAAAAACTATCAGACGGAGGTGGTGTTCTTATCCGATGAGATGAAGGTGAAGAAGGAGAATGAAATTGTCGCGAAGGAGAAGGAGGCTAATGAACTTAAACGTAAATATTTCGGCCCTCAAGGCGAATTCTTTAAGAAGAGAGAGAGTCTGATGAAACCTATTCAGGATGAGGTTTATGTGGCGGTGAAAGATGTGGCTGATACCAAGGGTTACCTCGTCGTTTTGGACAAGGCGAGCAGTTCAAACCTGATTTATTATTCCGTCAAGGCTGATATCAGTGATGAGGTGCTGGAAAAATTGGGTTATGCGAAATAATTTGTAATTTTGTGAGAAAATTAAAAAAAAAGAAATTAAATATTCAATTTTATGTGTAAAAAATTAATTGCTTTGGCGTTCTTGGCTATGCCTTTTTTTGGCATGGCGCAAAACACTCAAATTAAGTTGGGCTATCTAGATGTCCAAACTTTGTTTATGGCTTTACCGGAAGTTGCTCAAATTGAGACTTCATTGAAGGATCTCGCAGCTCAACATGAGGCCGAAATCAAGAGAATGGAGGATGAATATACTCGTAAATTGATGGAGTATAAGGAAGGTGAGGCTAAATGGGACAACACCATCAAGCAAAATAGAATGGAGGAGTTGCAGACTCTCCAACAAAAAGTTCAGGCTTACTATCAGCAGGCTCAAACCATGTTGCAGCAAAAGCAAGAGGAACTTCAGTCTCCTATCCGCGAGAAATTGCGTAAGACGATTGAAGAGGTTGGTGCTGAAAACGGATTTCTTTATATCTACGATTTGAATGCGTTGCTTTACAAGTCTGCTGACGCTATCGATGTCACTCCATTGGTAAAGAAAAAGATGGGCGTGAAGTAATTCTTGCTTGTTGAAATTTATAAGAAGAGGGTGTTTCACGCCCTCTTTTTTTTTCATATCTTTATTTGTGAATTAACTTAATTAGGTTCTAAAACGATTTTACCATGGCACAATTTCCTCTTCAGTCCGGTCCTATTGGCGTATTTGATTCGGGGTATGGCGGATTAACTATCCTGTCTGAAATTCGTAAGCGGCTGCCTATGTACGATTTCGTCTATTTGGGAGATAACGCTCGTACGCCTTACGGGACACGCTCGTTTGATGTGGTTTACGAGTATACCCGTCAGTGCGTGGAGAAATTGTTCGCTTTGGGTTGCCCGCTTGCCATATTAGGTTGTAACACGGCTTCCGCGAAGGCTCTGAAATCCATACAGATGGTCGACCTCCCTTTGTGGAACGAGGAGAGACGTGTGTTGGGTGTCATTCGTCCTACGGTGGAGCAAATCGATAAGTTCACAAAGACGCGACATGTCGGCCTTTTTGCCACGGTAGGTACGGTCCAATCCGAGTCTTATCCCATAGAAATCCATAAACTCTTTCCTGACATTGTCATATCTTCTGTGGCTTGCCCTTTGTGGGTGCCTTTGGTGGAGAACTCCGAGTATGATTCGGATGGAGCTGACTATTTTGTCAAAAAATATGTCGATGTGCTTTTGTCTATGGATGATCGCATAGACACGGTGATTTTGGGGTGCACGCACTATCCTTTGTTGATGCCGAAAATACGTAAATATCTGCCCGAAAACATTCAAATAATTGCCCAAGGTTCTATCGTTGCGGCTAGTCTAGAGGATTACCTCTCCCGCCATACAAACCTAGAGGCGCTGCTCACGAGAGGGGGGACTTGCCACTTCCTGACGACCGAGTCGGAGGAGAAGTTTAAAAAGTCCGCGTCTGTATTCCTTTCAGAACAGATTGATGTGCGGCACATCCAGTTAAGTTAGCCTTTTTATTCTCGTGGGACGAATGGGCTGATGGTGCCTGTTGCGCTGATTGTCAACTTGTGCATGGCGCGGGTGCAGGCGATGTAGAGCAGACTTCGGTCCATGTCGGTCTTATAACCTTTCTCGTTGACGAACGGAACGACCACTTCGTCGAATTCCAAACCTTTGGAAGTATGTACTGTTGTGACGATGATACCGTTCGTGAAGGCTGCGCTCTCGCTGGAGAGTAGACAGACTTGATCGGTTTCTTCCGACAGTTTTTCGTGTAGCTTTATTGCCTCTTTCTCCGTCTTGCAGATGAATCCGATTGAGTTGCCTTGGCCGATGTGAGCCTCCATCAGTTTCTTTAGATGTTTCATTTCTTCCTCTTCCTTCTTGAAGATTATGACGTCCGGTTTCTCCCCGTGGCGTTCAATGGCCTCCAGATCCTCGCTTTGTGAAATCTTTTGCGCAAAGCTGGTGATTTCGTAAGAGGAGCGGTAACTTTTGCATAGTTTCATCACTTCTGAGTTTGTCAGAACTTGTTGTATCTCCTTGTAAGAGGTTGAACTATAAGGATTCACCGATTGTAGTGCGTCACCCAAAATAGTCTTGTTGCAGGTGAATAGCATGGAGAGCACTTTGTATTGGATAGGCGTGTAGTCTTGCATCTCGTCCACCAAAAGATGCTTGATCGGTAATTTCTCTTTGATGCCCTCCATCATGATTTTTAGGTAGAGTACGGGAGCGACGTCCGCATATTCCATCTGCCTGTTTTTCCCTTTCTTGTAAAGTTCCGGACGACCGATCCAATCGTAGAAAGCTTGGTAAAGCGAAAGGTCGTTGTTGCCTTCGAACATCTTTTTGAGTTCGGCTTTAATCTTGTTCTTGTCGGTGGTTGACACTTCCATTCTTGTGGCTAGTTGAATTTCGCGGGCGATGTCTTTCGCCATCGGTTCGAAACGGTTCCTCATCGGAATTCTGCTGTAGGCTTTGAAACGTTCCTCCAAATACTCTTTTGGTACGGGAATCCTTCCCACCTTCATATCCGTCGGTTTGAAGAAGGTGTTCTCCACGTGGAGGATGAATTTGTTCATCAGTCCGATGAAATTCACGGACGATTTGAATTTAATGCGCTCCACGAAAGCCTCGTCATGTTTCTCCAACACTTCGGTTACTTGTTCGAAGAATGTCTGGAATTTATATTTGCCTTGCAGTTGTTTGTCCATTAACTCTTCGAATCCGCACTCTTCGATGGTCTCTTCTCCCAATTCAGGCAAGACGTTGGAGATGTAATCCGCGAAGACCTTGTTGGGGGAGATGATCAGAATGTCTTTGGAAGTGATTTCCCCCTTGAAGCGATATAGAATGTAAGCTACGCGGTGTAGTGCGATGGAGGTCTTCCCCGAACCGGCCACACCTTGGATGATGAGCGTCTTCGCCTCTTCGTTTCGGATGATTTGGTTCTGCTCCCTTTGGATGGTCGCCACAATGTTCTTCATCCTTTCGTCGGAGGTGCTGCTTAGTTCCTTTTGAAGCACTTCGTCTTGGATGTTCACGGAACTCTCCAGCATGAACTCCATGACAGAGCGTCGTATTCTGTATTGTCTCTTTAGGGAAATGTCTCCCTCTACTCTTCCTTGCGGAGCGTCGTAATGTGCCGCACCGGTCTCGTAATCGTAGAACATGGTCGAGATGGGCGCTCTCCAGTCGTGGATGACGTTCTCGTTCGTTTCCGCATTGTAGTAGGAGTGGATACCCACGTAGATTGGCAACGGTTTCTCTCCTCCCTTCTCGTTGAAGTCTATTCTTCCGAAATAGGGAATCTCGATCATTTTGCGGATCCTCTTCTTACGCTCCACGATCGCTTCGCTGGAGAGTACGGCTTGCGTGACGTTGTGTCTGACGGCGCTCTTCTCCGCCCGGTCCAACTCGGATTGGTTCTCCCAAAGGTAATTTTTGTATTCTCGCAGGTCTTTCACGTTGTTGTTGATCACTTCATCCAACTTTGTGATGATCTTTTCCAATTGCTTGATGACGCTCTTCATGTAGGAGACTTCATCTTGTTCCGTTTGATTAAATATAGCCACTGTCCTTCTAAATTTATGGCGGGTTCTGTAAAATGATTCCGAAGTGGATTTAAGAAATGCGCTTGGAGGAATCGTAAAAAACGTGAGCGGCGTTTCGTTTCCGCTCCGCAAAGTTAGCGGTTTTTATGGTTGGTGATTCCCCCTCTCTCTTCTTTTCTTTCGACCATCCATGATGTAATCATTCTTCCTTCTTTATAAGCGGTTTTATTGATAAATGAGTGAAACACATATTACTAAGGAAAATAGAATGGTAATATTTCGTGCGAAATTGTTTGTTATCAAATAAAAAGATTTATTTTTGTATGTATTATGATGTTTAATATTTTGTTGTATTAATAATTTAATTGTTTTTGTAATGAAAAAATTAATTGTATTGGCGTTGAGCATTATGTCATGCTTTAGCGCTTTTGCGGGTAGTCAAGGTGAAGATAATGGTTTTGGCATTAAGCTATTCGCTGGTTTTCATGGTGACAAGTATGCTTTCCCTGACATTGACATTTTAGGATTCGGTTTTGTTGATGCGGAATATCCTTATGAGGATGCGACTCCATCTTTTGGTTTGGCATTGGATTCCCGTTGGTATGTGGCTAATCCGGGCAAGTTCGGTATCGGTATCAATGCTCGTTGGTTGGATTTCGGTTTCGCAAGTTGCTCTGTAGAGGAGGATGAGACTTTTGATTCGTATTACAGTAAATCGATTAAATACTCTTATGAGTCAAAGAATTTGTTCTTTGATTTTAGCCTTTTAGGTGTTGGTCCTATCGGAACATTCTATTTGAGTGATGATATGGCTATCGACGCTTACTATAATTTCATGCCTAATGTGTTCGTGAATTGCGCAAAGCCTCTCGAATACAGCTCTGATGACGCTAACTTCTCGAAATATTACAAAGACATCGTAGGAAATGTGGACGATGAGAACGAATACGATTTCGCATTCGGTATTTCCCACAGACTTGGCGCCGCTTTCAGATACAAGGTGTTCCAACTCGGTTTCGAGGCTAAGTTCGGTAATCTTAAATCTCAGGATTGGGGTAACAACGAAGAAGATGAGGTTGACGAAATGTTCGGTTTCCTCTCTTCTGACAAAATCCGTACTGGTAACTTCAGATTGTTCCTTGGATTCAAATTCTAAACCGATAAATATTTATACATTATGGAAGGAGGCTTTTCGGTCTCCTTCTTTTTTTTGTGCGGAGTAAATGAAAAAGGGAGCCCGTTAAGAACTCCCTTATATATATTTGAATTCATAAGTTAGGGTTGCCTTTAAAAAAAAGGATGTCATCACGACATCCTCATTTTTCTTAACCTTAAATCTAATACCATGAAAAACACGATGCAAAGGTAGTAATAAAATTATGTTTTACAACATAATTGTACAATATTTTTATCGAATTAACATTGTTTAATCATTGTGGACTGGTTTAAATGGGCTTGCTTGTTAGATAGGTGAAAAAGAAGAGACCGGAGATGAATAAAATGGTTTTCGTTTAGGTGGTTTTATTTGCCCAACTCTGAAAATATGTCTAATTTTGCAACGCATAAAAAGTGAATTTTCAAATAAATAACTATAACATAGAATGGTTCTATTTTTCAAAAAAGCGGATGCAGGCTATTTAGCTGTTGATGCGGACCAAAAGTTTGACGCCCAAGACATCGAGAAGTTGACATGGCTCTTCTCTGGTGCTGAGTTTGTCGATGAGAAAAATATCGCAGGGTGGTTTATCGGCCCTCGTCGTGAAATGATCACTCCGTGGAGTACCAATGCGGTGGAGATTACCCAGAACATGGCTTTGAAGGGTATCCGCCGTATCGAGGAATACTTCGCTTGCAAGGGGAAGGATTCAGAGCATGATCCGATGTTGCAACGTGTCTATGACGGTTTGGACCAAACGATTTTTACGGTCGACAAAAAGCCGGATCCGATTGTCTACATCGAGGATTTGGCTGCCTATAACCAACAAGAGGGCTTGGCTTTGAGCCAGCAGGAGATGGATTATCTCAACAGCGTCAGCGAGAAGATAGGACGTAAGTTGACTGATAGCGAGGTCTTCGGTTTCTCTCAGGTGAATTCAGAGCACTGCCGCCACAAGATTTTCGGCGGTTTGTTCATCATCGACGGTGAGGAGAAGGAGTCTTCCTTGTTCCAATTGATTAAGAAAACTTCTGCCGAGAATCCTAACAAGATTATTTCGGCTTATAAGGATAACGTCGCATTTAATGATGGCCCGGAAATCGAACAATTCGCTCCGGCAAGTGGCGACAAGCCTGATTTCTTCGAGGTGAAGAAGATTAAGTCTGTCATCTCCCTCAAAGCTGAGACGCACAACTTCCCTACGACGGTGGAGCCGTTCAACGGTGCCGCTACGGGTACGGGTGGTGAAATCCGCGACCGTCTCGGCGGTGGTAAGGCGAGCTTGCCTATCGCGGGTACCGCTGTTTATATGACTTCTTACCCTCGCACGGCGCAAGGTCGTCATTGGGAGGATGTTTTGGATCCTCGTAAGTGGTTGTACCAGACACCAGAGCAAATATTGATCAAGGCTTCTAACGGTGCCAGCGACTTCGGAAATAAGTTCGGTCAGCCGCTTATCTGCGGTTCGTTGCTTACTTACGAACATGCCGAGAATAATAAGAAGTATGCTTACGATAAGGTGATCATGCTTGCGGGCGGTGTCGGTTTCGCTAAGCAGAAGGATAGCTTGAAGGGTGATCCTGAGCCGGGTGAGAAAGTGGTTGTGATGGGTGGTGATAACTACCGTATCGGTATGGGCGGCGGCGCCGTCTCTTCCGTGGATACGGGTCAATACGCCAACGCTATCGAACTCAACGCCGTGCAACGCGCTAATCCTGAGATGCAGAAGCGTGTCTCTAACGTGATTCGTACATTGGCTGAGTCTGATAACAATCCGATCGTTTCCATCCACGACCATGGTGCCGGCGGTCACTTGAACTGCTTGTCTGAATTGGTGGAGGCTACGGGTGGAAAGATCGATATGGATAAGTTGCCTATCGGTGACCCTACTTTGTCTGATAAGGAGATTATAGGAAACGAGAGCCAGGAACGTATGGGCTTCCTCGTTAAGGAGAAGGATATCGATTTGATTAATCGTATCGCTGACCGTGAGCGTGCACCTATGTATGTGGTGGGTGAGACGACGAACGATATGCAGTTCGTATTCCGTCGCGCTAACGGTGACGAGCCTATCAACCTCCGTCTGGATTACATGATCGGTAAGCCGCCTCGTACGGTCATCACCGACAACACGGTCGTTGAGAAGTTCGAGGCCGTTAAGACGAATGATAAGGATATCCAAAAGTATATCAATGACGTGCTCCAATTGGAGTCTGTCGCTTGTAAGGATTGGTTGACCAATAAGGTGGACCGTTCCGTGACGGGTAAAATCGCTCGTCAACAGTGTGCGGGTGAGCTTCAGTTGCCTTTGGCTGACTTGGGTGCTGTCGCTTTGGATTATAGGGGTAAGAGCGGTATCGCTACCTCTATCGGTCATGCGCCTGCCGCTGCATTGGTCGACCCTGCCGCAGGTTCCGTATTGTCTATCGCTGAGGCGTTGACGAATATCGTTTGGGCTCCGTTGGCGGATGGTTTGAAGAGCGTCTCTTTGAGCGCCAACTGGATGTGGCCTTGCAAGAACCCGGGTGAGGATGCTCGCTTGTATAAGGCTGTTGAGGCTTGTAGCGATTTCGCTTGCAATTTGGGCGTTAATATCCCGACGGGTAAGGATTCTCTCTCCATGACTGAAAAATATGGTCAGGATAAGGTGTTCTCTCCTGGTACGGTGATTATCTCTGCGGGTGCTGAAGTTTCTGATATCCGCCGTATTGTGACGCCTGTCTTGGTGGATAAGAAGGATTCTTATATCTATCATATCGATTTCTCTTTCGACGCTTTGAATCTTGGCGGTTCCGCTTTGGCGGCTACCTTGAACAAGGTGGGCGAATCTGTTCCTACCGTGAAGGACGCTGAATACTTCGTTGACGCGTTCGAGGCTGTCCAGACTTTGGTGAACAAAAACTTGATTCTCGCGGGGCATGATATCTCCGAAGGTGGTATGATCACCGCTTTGTTGGAGATGTGCTTCGCTAATACGAAGGGTGGTCTGAAGGTGAATTTGAAGGATATCGCTGAGGAGAGCTTGACGAAGATTCTCTTCTCTGAGAACCCTGGTGTCTTGATTCAGGTGGATCGTAAGTCTGAGGTGGAGAAGATTCTTCATGATGCGGGCGTCGGTTTCGCTATGATTGCTAAATTGACCGACGAGCGTACTATTGTTGTTGAGAAGGGTGCTCAGAAAGAGGTGTTCGATATCGACGCTTTGCGTGATGTTTGGTACAAATCTTCTTACTTGTTGGATCGCAGACAGAGCGGCGAGGCTTGCGCTAAGGAGCGTTACGAGAACTATAAGAAACAACCGCTCCAGTTCAAGTTCGACGAGATGTTCTCCGGAAAACTTGGTAACATGGGCTTGACCGCCGATCGCAAGAAGCGTTCCGGAATCAAGGCTGCCATCATCCGTGAGAAGGGTACGAACGGTGAACGTGAGATGGCTTACTCTTTGTATCTTGCTGGATTCGACGTGAAGGATGTCCACATGACCGACTTGACTTCTGGTCGTGAGACTTTGGAGGACGTGAACATGATCGTCTTCTGCGGTGGTTTCTCTAACTCCGACGTGCTTGGCTCTGCTAAGGGTTGGGCTGGCGGTTTCCGCTACAGCGAGAAGGCGAAAGAGTCTTTGAAGAAGTTCTACGCTCGTGAGGATACTTTGAGCTTGGGTATCTGCAACGGTTGCCAGTTGATGGCTGAGTTGGAGTTGCTCTATCCTGAACATGAGAAGAAACATAAGATGTTGCACAATAACTCCCATAAGTTCGAATCTAACTTTATCGGCTTGACGATTCCTGAGAACGATTCCGTGATGTTCGGTTCGTTGTCCGGCTGCAAGTTGGGTGTTTGGGTGGCTCACGGAGAGGGCAAGTTCGACTTCCCTTACGCAGAGAAGGAGTACAACGTAATCGCTAAGTACACTTACGAGGGTTACCCTGCAAATCCTAACGGTTCTATGTACAACGTGGCTGGTGTTTGCTCTAAGGATGGTCGCCACTTGGCTATGATGCCTCACTTGGAGCGTGCCATCTTCCCTTGGCAATGGGCTTACTACCCTGAGGATCGCAAGGCTACTGACGAGGTGACTCCTTGGTTGGAGGCGTTTGTGAACGCAAGAAAATGGATTGAGAACAGAAAATAAATCGATTCGTTTTTATATTGATAATGATTTGTGGAGACGCACGCCGTGGAGAGACGCCCGGTCGTGCGTCTCTCCGTTATATACCTAGCGGTCGGGAGATTGGTCGTTGAGACGCCCGGTCGTGCGTCTTTACGTTATATACCTAGCGGTTGGGGCGCCCTATCCCCAATTTTTAGGGTTGTTGGAAATATATTCTGAAATTCGATGGTATTCGATCGAGTTGCGAATTATGTGGTCATGATAATTGGCCTGCCATAATGGATTGTCCCTGTTGAATTTTTTCGTTGCTTGATTGTTTTTGTCTATCCAATCGTCGATTTGCCGAATGGCTGATGATTTAAACGCTGCCACAAATGACGAAATTGATTTGGGACGTCGTTCTAAAATTAATTGTTTGTTCGTTGTCGAGACGCACGGCCGTGCGTCTCTTCTGCAATTGGAATTGTCCAATATGATGATGGCATGCAAATGGTTGGGCATCAATATGAAATTGCCCATAAATAATTCGTCACGGATTTCGAATGATTTAAAGAATTCATTGTGAACGATTTTCCCGATATCGTTTAGAATCATTTTTCCGTCCTTGATTTCACCGAATAGATGGCGGCGACCATGTGTGACAATGGTAATGAAATATGCGCCATTTCTAGCATAATCCCACCCACGCAAACGGTTGGATGGTATTCTGTATTTGTTCATAAACAATTCAGACATGATTTTTTCAATTATTAATGCAAACGTAATTATTAATGGTTGGTTACCGTATATCGGTTGATGGGACGTATATATCGGTTGATGGGACGTATATATCGGTTGATGGAACGTATATCGGTTGATGGGACGTATATATCGGTTGATGGAACGTATATATCGGTTGATGGGACGTATATCGGTTGATGAAACGTATATCGGTTGATGGGGAGAGACGCACGGCCGTGCGTCTCTACGTTCGTCCGTTCCCGTTCCCGTTCCCGTTCCCGTTTGTCCGTTCGTTCGTCCGTCCGTTCCCGTTCATTCGTCCGTATCATTCCGAATCATCGTCCGGTTCCACATGGATGGATGTCTGTAAATCCTCACCGAATTTTTCACGCAGGGCGCGTTCCACGTTGGTTGAGATGTTGTGCGCCTCCACGATGGTGATGGTGGGCGATACGACGATGTGGGCGTCCACGATGATGCTCGCCCCGTTTCGTCTTGTTTTCAGGTCATGAACGCCTTCCACACCCTCCACGCCTGAAGCGATGTCGATCATCTCCTTTTGCATCTCTTCCGGCAACGCTACTTCCAGCAACTCTTTGAGCGAAGGAATGCCCATTTTTATGGCGGTCACGAAGATGGCCACACTGATGCCGCAGCAGACGATTGGGTCTAATATCACCCAATCCTCACCGAGCAGGATGGCGCCTCCGATGCCGAGCGCCGATCCGATGGAGGAGAATGCGTCCGTCCGATGGTGCCATGCGTTCGCTACGACGACTGGGCTGGAGACCTTGCGTCCTACCTTGGCGGTGTATTGGTAGAGCGCCTCTTTGGAGATGATGGATATCAGCGCCGCCCAAAGTGCGATGACGCCTGGTGTCTCTATGGGTTCTCCTTCTATGCTTTTGCGGATGGTCGCGATGCCCGAGACGCACATCTTAACCGCCACGAAGACTAATAAGATGCTGATGAGGAGCGTCGCCAACGTCTCGTATTTCCCATGCCCGTAGTGGTGGTCCACATCTTTCCCCTTTGAAGAAATTTTCACGCATACCATCACGACGATGTCCGACACGAAGTCGCTCAACGAGTGGATACCATCGGCCAACATGGCGGCACTATTGCCTATGATTCCGGCTGCGATTTTCCCGCTAGTCAGGAGCATGTTGACGAACGACCCGATGAGGGTGACGCACATGATCTTTTTTTCTCTGATTTGTTGAGACGATTCCTCCATCTTATATGTTGTTGATTCTTTACAAATTTAGATATTTTATGATATAAAAGCATCAGAATCTACTGATTTAACAAAGAAATTTTATTCGATAAAATGGGGAAATGAATTGATATTGTGATAAATAACGGAATGTAAAATCGATTATTCCCTTTGCGGAAATGAATTTATTATTATTTTTGTATTTTAAATCAATAACGTGTGATGGTAATATTTTCCGAAATTTTTGCTGTCAGTCTTAATGTTTTAAATTAATGAAGATTCAAAAGCTAGCATTTGTTTTGTTGGGATCAGCACTCTTGTCAGCGAGTGCTTTTGCGGAAGAAGCAGTCCCAGCTTCTTCGTTTGTCAACATAAAGATCAATTCGGGGGATCCGGCCTATCCGTTCCCACAGTTCCAGGAGTACAAGGGAGGCGGAAAGAGCCTTGCGAAGTATAATGCGGAGGGTGTGACGCATGCCGACATGGAGAAGACGATGCGCGAGGCTTACGAGATTATGTCTCACCGTTGCCGCTACGAGAAGACGGAACAGAGCGGTGTGAAGTACATCACGTTTAACAACGAGAAGGGTCATCCCGATCTTACTGGTGGTATGGGCATATTTGTGACGGAAGGTGATGGTTACATGCTTTTGGCATCCGCTATTTTCGCCGACCAACCGACTTTCAACGGCTTGTGGATGTGGATTCATGATAACCGTATGTCTGACGTGAAGCGGTACTCGGATGGAGAGTGGCTTCGCAAGGGGAAAAATCGTGGCAATTTGGCGGGATGGAGCGCTTTGCCTGATAGTGATGAAGAGATAGTTTCTTCTGCGACGGATGGAGACAACGACATCGCCATGGCGTTGCTGATTGCCTACAAGCAGTGGGGCGAGTTCATGCGTCAGGACGGGGAAATCGTGAAGGACTTCGAGGGTAATCCGATCTCCTACAAGCAGATTGCGGAGGATTATGTCAAGGCGTTGGTGGATACAGTAAAAATAGATATTCCAAATCCGGATGGTTCAATCTATCATGCAGGTTATTTGAGTGGAGATATTGGCGTTGACGGCTATCCGAAATATGGGAACAAAGGGGGCGAGTTGACCAAATGGAGAGGAACTCAGACTTTAAATGATCAGTTGAGAGAGTGTGTATATGTGGGTACGGGGAGTGACGTCCATACCTGCGCCGATTACAATGCGCCGTCCTATTACACGGAGTTCGCCGATTGGTTGGAGAATGGGGACGGAAACGGAACGGAGTGGGAAATCTCCCAGTTCAAGCGCGGCGCCGCATCCAGCAACTGGTTGAACAAGCAGGCGTATGATCAGGGATTGATACCTTCTATCGGAAGGGTTTCCATGAAGAATGACACGATGGTGACATTCGAAGCGTTCGGTGATGGAGAGGATTTCCGTTATCCGTGGCGCCACATGTTGGACTATCTGTGGCATGGAGACGCTTCCGACGGTTGGGATCCTATTGCCCATGCGGTTATCAAGGGAGAGAAGAATACCTCCGAATATGATATGGCGATCCGTTATGCGGAGTTGCTGAAGAATCCGAGCGAAGGGGGAACGCTTATCTGTAAACAGATGGGGGCGGCTCCAGAACCGGACGAAATCAATCTTTCTGGTATCTGTCAGGTTCCACATTCATGGGATTTGAGAGGAGAGGTTCAAGCGCCATATCGTACTGTTTTATCTTTAGGAGCGGGATCCCCTGCGGCTGTCATCTCCGGAGACGTCGATTTGGTGGCGGATCTCTACCGTCAGTGTGAAACCACGTGGGATGATCAGGATTATTATGAAGGGGACGATGCCTATCTTCGTTATTTGGGAAGCACACCCAAATATTTCCATGGTTGGTTCCGCACGTTAGGCATGTTGGTCGCTTCGGGAAATATGATGGCGCCGTCGGAGATGGAGAGCCGCGCGAACGTGAAGGTCTACATGTCGGTCGACAAGACCTACGCCTACGAGGGCGACAAGGTGACTTACGGCGTTCAGTGCAGGAACTACGGTAGCAAGGCTGCCGAAAACTTGGTCGTCACGACACCGCTGGATCCCGACTATAAGTTCGTGAGCGCCACGAAGGGCGGCAGCTATGACGCCGCCAGCCATGCCGTGACGTGGAAGATCGCATCGTTGCCGGGCTTCAAGACGGGCGCTCTTGATGCGACCATCGACTCGCTCTCTTTTACGGTCAAGGTGTCCGACACGCAGAACAAGCTTGTAGGTCTGACCACCACGGTGAAGGGCTCGAACTTCGAGACATGGGAGAGCAACGAGTATCCGAATAACGCCACCTACACGATGGAACGTAACTTAGTGGATATTCTGAAGAGCACGAACAGATTGGAGAAGTTGACCGATGTGGAGAGCGCTTCCGAGGGTGACACGATAGCGGTCACGCTCCGTTTCACCAACGATACGTCGACTTGCCTGACGGGAGGTCGTGATCATGTGAATGTCTCATTCGGATATCAAAGCCTTGACGATTATGCAGCGGACTTGGAATTCCGCTTCTGGAATGACGCGTACGAGGCATATATCGATTTGAGCAATTATCGCATCTCCTATTTCTTGTATGACACGATGCCTCAGTTCGATGAATCAAACTACACTCCGTATTTGGGAAAATGTGGAACTTATTTTGGTGGAGGGAGCAACGAACGAGGGGATTTGTCTGTTGACAGTATCGTAATGATAGGGGAGTCCTTGTCGGAGGGAAGTTCCGAGGCGGGGAAATGGAACCAGCGAATAATGTTGAGATACAGGAACTTGATGGCTCCGACGTCTAAAATGGGGCTTTATTGTCATAAGGGTGTGAAGAGCGAATTTTATATGGCATTTAGGAAGTCGAATAGGTACGATGTCCCTATCGAGGATTGGTCATTGGATCCACAGGTCAAGGTGTCCACTGTGCCAAATAAATTCACTTTGGTATCCCCAAGTTGGGCGGCGAATGATGGCGAGGGCTATTCTGTGGACAGATACTTGCGTAACCAGTGTTCGGACTATCCGGAGACAACCACTTCGAGAATACTCGTCGAGGAGTGGGACGGCTACACTTGGCGTAAGATCTTAGGCTCCTCTCCTGTGACGGGAATGAATTATACTGACGTGACGATAACGGATACCTTGTCGAAATACTTGGAGTTCTGTGGCGTTGCCGACAGTGCGAACTGTCAGGTGAAGATGACGGATGGCGTGCTGAACGTTACCGCTCCATCGCTGAAGGTGGGCGAGACCATCTCCGTCAAGTATCTTTGCCGCATAAAGAAGGGAGCTCCGGCAGGTGAGTTCGCTATGGGTTCCGCAACACTTGTCGCAGGCGACAACAAGGTGAGCGCATCTGCGGATCCTACGGTGACGATAGGAGAATGTGTTGGCTTGGAAGAGTTGACAACATTCGACGAGAACGAGCGTGTGGATGTCTACAACGCTTTGGGTGCATTACTTAGAAAGCATGTTCTTTGGAAGGACGCTTTGAACGGCTTGCCTACGGGCGTTTATATGGTCAATAACAAAAAGGTCGTTTACAAGGAATGATAATGGTGAAGCGATCCGCATCTGTGGGTCGCTTCTCCCTTTTGATAAATTTGAAATCGGAACGCACAACTTCTCGTATGGATGTTGTGCGTTTCTTTTTTATTGTTGAAGGCTATGTTTCATTTCTGAATCTAAGAAATAGGTTGTCATAAGGCATAATCGAATACATAAAAGAGGAAATCGCTGAGGATACGAGCCCATTCAAATAGGATTCGCAGAGATGTTTAAAATCCTTATGAAAGGTAAATAATAAGGTTACAGGATGATTGCCACCACTCCGCTGATGGCCATGTAGATGTAGACGATTTTACGGAGCGTATCGGCGGAAATCCTCTCAAAGACTAGTTTGCCGAGGTAGGTGCCCACCGCCACGCCTACGATGGCGTAGAGCCAGCTGATCCGTACAGCGTGGGTGAAGAGCCCGTTCTGCGCTCTGAAGAGTGTCATCGCCACGTTGCCGATGAAGAAGTAGATTTGCGCCATGGCTAGGTAGTGTTCCTTGTCCTTCTCCGAAGCGAGGAAGTAGAGCACGGCCGGAGGTCCCTGCATGCCGAAGAATCCTCCCATCACGCCACTGATGCTGCCCATGGAGATTTGCAGCGGTAGGGTGGGTTTGACGCAGATGTGCTTGCTGACGAAGAGGAAATAGAGGCTCATGACGATCAGCATGACGCCTAACAAGGTCTTCAGGTGCGAGTCTGCCACCATCGAGACATATTGGATGGAGATGTAGGCGACGATGAGGAAGGTGATCAGAATGGGGATCATCCGCTTCCATGTCACGTATTTATAGGCTTTGGATAGGATGAATACCGATTGTGCGGCGGAGAGCATGCCCGAGAGCGTGGTCGACTCGCCGTAGGAGGGCATGAGGTAGGGAAGCATGGTCATGATAAAAATGCCGAACCCGAAGCCGCACACCCGCTGCACGAAGGCGGCGGCCATGGCAAGCGAAATCAACGACGCGATGATGGGAAACGAACACTCCATGACAATCTTCAAATTTTCCGCGAAGTTACAAAAATGTGGGGATGGGGAGAAATCTTTAAACGTTATGTTGTTTTATTCTCTCTTTGCGATGTGGACATTATAAGGATTATATGGTTTTATATTGTACATTTATCTAATGTCTCATCTAATGAGACATTTTGCGCTTATATTTGTATTTGAGAAAAACATTTTGTCATGAAGATAGATAAAGAATATCCTGCGACTCATTCTATGTCAACCGCATGGTATATAGTTGACGATGAGGGTAATGTCGGTTTTATGGATTACAACGAGAATGGTCCTGTGCCATTAGGTGTGCCGTCAATGGAAGGAATCGATTATCTTGTGTGGGGGCTGCCGGATGATACTTATCCGTATCCTTCCCATGTGACAATAGATTTATCTGACGAACAGATTTATGATATTATCGGCAAGCCTCATACTCCAGAGGAGGAGAATTTATGGTTTGAGGATTGTGTGGTAAGAATAGATAAGGGGCAAGAGTCCGAATTCCTCAAGTTATGCGAAGGAAAGACGATAAATCAATGTATATGCATATCGAAACGACTTGGCCTTTATTTGTTTGATGCGTTTGATTGTACTACGGATAGTGCTATCAAAGCAGGCTCTCCATTAGCAAAAATGTTGGCTTCGAAGATGATTTTGGAGGTTTATAGGGTGCCCTATTTTGAGAATGATGACGAATACAAGAATGGTAGGGTTGTGCATACGAAAGAGTACGATACTTGTCCGTTCTTTATCTATCACCAGCCATACTGGGACCAATTTTTGCCTCAAAAAATGATGGTGCCGGAACATCCTGTTAAGATAGAACAATTACCTGAAAATCTGAGGGGAAGGGCACATAGGATTCCTGGACGGTTTGCTGAATTGGATACATTCCAAATAGCCGAATATTATCCGTGCGGTACGATGGTAGCGATATCGGACCCGGAGATTAAAATCAATGGGTATGCGTATGAGGTCTTCCCGTTGCCAGATGGATCCGAAGCTTATTTGAGGATAGAGGAGTCTGCGGAGGAGAATGTGCCGATGAAGTATTCCCAAGAAGAGTTTGAACGATTGAAAGAAGAAGGAAAGGTTGAATTTATAGAAGAAAAATGATAGAACTGCTTTCAATAGATTTAAGCAATTATTGTTCAAAACAATGTCCTTTCTGTTACAACCATAGCAATAGAGAAGGTAATACGCTTTGGTCTCCTCAAGAAGTAATCGCTTTCGCCTCGGATTGTGTGGACCATGGTGTGAGGGCTGTTTCCCTTGGTGGAGGAGAGCCTTTTGAATACGAAGGGGTGTTTGACGTAATCGACGCTCTTTATCCTAAGTGCTATCTTTCAGTTACTACCAATGGCTTGCCTTTGGAGAAAGACGAGGTGTGGGAGAACCTGATGCGGCATAGCCCGGACAAGATACATATAACCATTCATCAACCTCAATTGGTTATGGAAGTGTCTCGTGTGGAAAATATGGTGAAGAGATTGTGTCAGACGAGAATCAAGCCGGGACTGAATCTTTTGGTCGGAGCCGACAAAATAGAAGAGTCTAAAATTGTCTACGCAAGGTTTCTTCAGTTCGTAAAACCAGAGCAAATTATTTTGGTGCCACAACGGTATGGCAACGCGCCTACGCCTAAACAGTTGTCCTTAGTGACGGACGGAAAACCATTTCAAAGTCCCTCATGCTTATTAGGTTGTGCTAAGACTAATAATTTCGCTTCCGTGTCATGGGACAAAAAGGTTAATTATTGTAGTTATACTCCTAAAAAACAACCGTTGGAAACCTTGGACTATAATGGATTGTCAAATGCGTTATCCCAAGCGGAATGGGGGACTTGCGTTGGTGTCATAAGATGATTCGAACCTAGTTGGGATGGAAAACATCCCATTGTTTAGTGGATATGCCATGAAAATCCAAAGACCACCGAATTCAAAGTCAGTGGCCTTCGGTTGTCTGAAACTTTTTTAGAGGTTAGGCTCTCTCTCCTTACAAACTCATCTTGTAAATATTAAACACGTCCTCCTTGTATAGCGGTTTGAAGTTGCCTGCGAATCCGTCGCCCACGCACTTGCCCGCCATCTCCTCCAATGGTGCGTCGCCTAGACCGAGTTGGGTGAGGGTGGATGGTTGTCCGATCGTGTCGAAGAAGGTGCGCAGTTTGTCTATTCCCCTTTGGATGGTCTTCTCCGTGTCCCTGTCCATCTCCACCTCCATGACGTTCGTGGCGAACTGCAGGAACATCTTCGGTTTCTCCTTGTAGACGTACCTCATCCAGTTAGGTGTGAGCACCGCCAAGCCTGCTCCGTGCGCCACACGGCAGTCGTGCGCGCTCAGTTCGTGTTCCATGCCGTGGCATCCCCAGTCTTGTATACGTCCGCAGCCGAGGAATCCGTTGTGGGCGAAAGAACCTCCGAGCGACACTTCAGACCATGCGTCGTAGTCCTTCGGGGCTTTCATCAGGATGAGGGCGTTTCTCATGATGGTTCTGAGCGTGGCTTCGCAGAGCGAGTCAATCAGCTCGGTGTGGGTGGTCTGGGTGAAATAGCGCTCGAAGATGTGGCCGAGGGCCTCTTCGCCAATCCCGCAGCCGTCGTCGGCGACGGAGAACTTCAGGACCTCGTCCTCGATGCTGCCGGCGATGCGGATGGC
>CALCUH010000072.1 GCA_937907165.1 uncultured Bacteroidales bacterium
ATGAGGGAGGGGGTGGGTTTTGAAAGACCCCCTCCCGGGGTCACGGATTTAGGTCAAGAGGTGAACCTCAAGCCATTTTCGTTGAAATCATTCGGCGAAACTTTCTCATAAATGTTGAGAAAATCGTATTTTATGATTTCATCGATAGCTCTTTCTTTCTCTTCTTCGTTTTCTTCATCAGTAAGCTGCGAAGAAGTTCTCGCAATTCGAGCTAAATAGCTGTCAGAACCGTAACCTTTTGCATTGTCCCAACTTTTCCACTCTTTGAATCTTGTGAACGGCGAAAAAGGGTTATCAAAAGTTGTAAGAGCCACAGGTGTTATCGAAACAGTTTCGCTCATTTCAGTTCACCTCAATTCTTAAGATAACGATTTACAGTTGAAGTCGAAACTCCGCAAGCTTTTGCAATGTCGTCAATTGTATAACCGGAAGCTTTCATTGCTTCAATCTTGTTTTGTTTCGCTTGAGAGAGTGTTGTCGTCTCTCTCGGAGTTGCTCTTTCGCGAAGTTTATCGATATCAGTCGCTTTTAGGATGTCATATAGCTGATTCTCAGAGATTGCGCCTGCTTGAATCGCTTCCCACTCTTTATCAGAGATTTCAACAGCGTGTCTCTGTGCCCCTACTTTCTGTCTAGCAGCTGTAAGGGCTTGCTGGGCGGCTTTCTTCTTTTCCTTAGAGGTCATGTCAGGATTATCCTGCCGTTTTGCTTCCATTGTAGCATTTGCCATTATCTGAGCGGCACGTTCTCTAGGAGCATTAGCTTTCGCAATAGAGAGCTGTTGCAGGAGGTGGTTTCTCTCTTCTGAGTACGTATCTTTTGCATCTTTGCTGTATTTGATACGCCCGGTATTGACCATCTCTATACGTGCCTTATTAGCCAGGTCTTTCATGTGGTTGGCATACCCCGCATAAAGTATCTCCATAGCAGTATTAGCATCTGAGATAAGGGTGCGGGCATCGGTAGTCTCAGCCATCTTGGTACTATCCTGCATTCTGGTTTTGGTCTTACCATTCTTATCAGTATACGTTTCAACTACTTCCTTATACACAAGAGCACCATCAGGTTTTGTCGGATCATACCACTCATTAGCTTTTCCAGTCTTAGGATTAAACGGAAGATTTACCTTGGGAGATCCTTGTCTCTTAAGAACTTCCTGTGGAGACGACGCTCTGGAGATGAGAGTTCCAGCACCTTCCTTGTACTTACCGGTATTTTCGTCGATATGGCCTTGGTAACGCTGCTTGAGTTCTGCTATACCATTGTCTTTTTCAGACTGCTTGTAATCGAGACCATGCTTAGCAGCGTCGATAACCACCATGGAGTGCTTAGTAGCTCTTATAAGTTCCGATTCAGGAGCACCTCTTAATGTCATATCGGTGATAAGATTCGAAATCTTACCCATCTCCATCTGAGTACTGTCAGAACCAGTATTCGGATTCTTCATGGGCTTGAATTCAATACCATTGCGGTAATAATGTTCGTTACCCTTAGCATCGGTCACGATCTTATCGAACCTATACATTTTGTTGTCAAACTTCTCGAGCTCTTCGCTGATGGGTTTAGAATTTATCTTGATCTTGCTGCCTTCGGAATTACACGGTATAACGAGAACGGTGTCACCATCGAAGTCTGCTCCGGAAAGTTTTTCAGCCGTTCTCTTACTGATACCAACAGCATCAGCAGCAGAAGCTGTCAAAACGCTCTTGCCTTCCTTATTCTTGTTGTTGACTTTAAGAATCGGTATCTGATAAATACCCTCATGTGGGAATCGAACAAGAGCAACGGTTTCGCCATCGTGAAACTGAGGCGCAAACACTTCGTCGTCTTTGATAGTGGTAAGAGGCAGAATTACTTGATACTTCTGTCTCGGCAAAGAAGCAGCTTTGAGATGAACGGCTGCCGAATCACAGTCATTTGCAAATGTCTCAAGCATGACTTTCTTAAGAGTCGGATTTGTCAAGCTCTTAATTTCGGCGAATTCAGAATCTTTATCAGCCATGGACAAACCGAGCTGACGTTCTGCAAGCTTAAGAGACTGCTTAGACAAGAACTGCGATGGTAACTCTTTACTCCATTCGCCCCAGTCGCCCTCTTCTCTTGTCTTATTAATTAGGGACAGGGACTGCTTCTTTCCGGTAATAGGATCTTCGAACTTACCATCAGGATCGTCATAGTAATGTTGTCCGCCATGCTCTTTAACAAGCGCTCCGAACGGGTTATCCGGGTCACTCTTGATAGGCTTAAGAACAGACGACTCTTTTCCGCCCTTAATCGGCACGGACTTCTTTTTGTTAGTGTTAAAGATGACGTCGACACCATCAGGGAAGTCTTTCGGATCGCCGTAAACAGCCATTCCCTTAATGTAGTGTGTACCATCGACCAGAATTCGAACCTGCGCATAGCTCGAATTACCGAGTGAGAGATCCTCAACTCCAGGTCTAATCTCTACAACACCATCCTTATCAACGCCGCCCTCTTCAGCGAATCTTACTTTAAGACGCTTGCTATCCATGGACTCAGGATATTCGAAAGCTTTCTTAAACGTATCGCCGCCATCATAGCTAATATAGTCGCCGACAGAATTGATATTACTGCTGTCATAGACTTCTTTGTACTCTGTATTTTTCGGACAAAGTACCATGGTGATTGTCTGTCTTCCAGGATTTGTTACCTGCGCCACACCTCTTGTGTAAACCGGATAACCTTCGGCTTCGAGGATGGCGAGAGCTTGACCGAATTTCTCACGAGATACTCCGAGCTCTCTTTCGACACCTTCACCAACGTCAAGCATGCCTTTCTTCTCAATCTGCTGCTTAAGAAGATCAGCAGTAGCTCGAGCCGCGTTCATTCGCTTCTCACTGTTTTCGTTCAGAAGTGATCTTACGGACGAATCGTTCTGGTAGCCCATGATCCGAGCAATTTCGTTGAGTGACTTACCATCAGCTTTAAGGGATTTCGCTCTTGCTACTTCGAGCGTGCGTCTCTCTGCTTTAGCGATGGATTTATATGCTCTCAGCTGTGTCGTAGTAAGTCCAAGTTCGTCCGATATCTCTTTTTCGGTTTTACCTTCCTTATGGAGTTGTTCAACTCTACTCAGGAAGTCGCCGGAATGCTGATACGGATTTTCACCTGAACCCCATGGATAACGTCCACTACGCTTTTTAACACCGTAATGAGATACATCATCAGGTTTTTCCGGCTCTTGGAAAGAAAGATTCCGTATCTCGTCGGCTACCTTGTTCATGGATTACTCCTCCTTTGCTTTCTGTTTTTCGGAAAGTTTGGTAATGTTAATAATACAACTCATGATGTCTTCAATCTCGTCCGGCTCAGGTTCACAAGTGATAATTTCTCCGGACTGATAGATTCGAAGTTCGGTATGGACGTCTCTGGGCTTAATGCGGTATTCAAGAAAGAACAGTGCAGCATACGACATAAGCTGATCCATACTTGCTGGATGTGCTCCAGACTTGTAATCGTGGATTCGGAGGTTGTTGTCTCGGAAAGCGATGGTGTCAGCAGTTCCGAATATGCAGTCAGAATAGTAAAGAGGTTGTTCAACAGTCATGTGATACAGTATACCATCGTTGATATACAGTCTCGCGGTTTCAAATACCTCTTTCGGAAGTCTGCCTATCCGTCGAAGCAGTGTCATACCATAAGCAGCTGTCTTAGAAGTCTCGTCTCCGCAGCGATACTTGGTGTAAATGTAATTCTCAACACCGGTAACCAAGCCACGAAGATTTGTAACCTTATGGTTAAGCTCGATCTGGGATGCCACAAACTCATGGAGTTCTGTTCCGAGCGCTGACCGATACTGGTTCTTGATTCGATCGATGATCTTATCATCGTCATATCGCAACCAGGCATTCTGTGATGGTGAGAACAGAGCGTGCTGCCCTCTAAGGTCTAAATGCTTGTTGAAGATCATGCAATACCTCCTCGATGTTTTCTGGACTGACAAAACGACTGAATGACATCTTATCATAGAAATCAACCCAGTACTCTTGATTAGGTTGTTTATGAGCAGATCGCCATCGCTTGCATTCGAGAAGTGCCCACTTGTCACGCCATAAGACAAGTAGGTCCGGAATACCTTGATGTTGTTCCATCTTGAATACTTTACATCCCGGAAACATCTCGAATAGTCGTTTCTTCAATCCGTCCTGAAATCTTCCTTCAGGATTTCGTGCCATTGTCAATTCTCCTTTCGCGTCTTCCATCAACTGAAAAACGAAAAGAGAAAGAGAGGCAATCGAATGCCCAAATCTTGTCGATTCTGAGCACATTCTTACCTCTCTCCTCATAAAAGCGGATGTTTTTTTCGCGTGAACTCAAAGTGAGCCCATGGTAAACTCAAAGTAGACTCCGGGCGAACCCGTGGCGAATATCTTTGATGATTCACACTCGAAAGCGTACGTCCGCAAAACGCTACGACGACTAACAGTCACCATCAGCAACAGGGATTACTTCTCAGTCGTCTGTTTCTTGCTCTCCTCACGAGTCTTCTTCGCACGGTATCTTCTCTCGTTTCTGTTTTCGAGAGGCTTGTGTGCTACTCCTCTCCACTCGCTCGGGTCTCTCTCGATTGCTCGGAGAATTGTTCTTCTCATGGACGCCATATCATTTCCACCTCCTTCCAGAATCGAATACTGTCTCTCTCGTTCCGTTATATATGAACACCTGACCACTCTCGAGCCATAACTCAATACAGTAGTCAGTGTATTCCCATGCAGGTTGCCAATGCATGACAGATTTAGCAAGAAGTGAATACTTCTTTCTGAACTCAGCATAGGTCTTTTTGTATGATGGTTTCGGTTGTGGACCTCTTTTGCCCATAAAATCACCCCTTTATCTATTTTTTCTTTATGGGACACTTTTGGGACACTTCCCATTTTTTTCTTTATTCTTTTATATATTAAAATTTTAAAATATATCTTTTATAGAAACTAAAAGTGGGAAATGGCCCATAAACTTTTTCAACACCTCGAAAACAACGTATTTACGTGCTTTTTCGCTATCTCGATTTTTCGATTTATGGGACACTTTTTGTTTTATGGGACACTTTTTTTGGGCATTTTTGTCCCATGAAAATTTCATAGTATAAAATTTATACATAGAAATGCCTCTGTGCCCACTTTCTGCCCACTTTTTTGGCCCATTTTTGTCCCATAAAATTCAACATTTTTGAGCGATTTTTGTCATTTCTATCACATTAGATAGTTAAAAAACAACCTTTCCGGCATCCTCTAATCGAGCTCTTTCCCATGCCGGATAATCATATTCTGCTTCCAACCACTCATTATAAGCCTTTTCTCGCTCCCCTATTTACAAGAGGTAAATCGGCCTTTGTCAGACTCAAAGCATAGGAACCATTAGTAATTTCTACGAGCATTACTTGATCCTCCTATATCATCAGATATTCATAAAGGCGCAGGCACATTCTTTAGCTCTTCGAATAACATCTAACGGAGCATGACCCTCTAATTTAACCCATGTATCGAGTAAATTAGTTGCGCATTTCAATTCGATATAAGCGTCGTACCAATAGCCGTATTTATCAACCAGCCGCTCTCGAACCATGGAAAGTGACAAATTAACTTCGTCGTTGATACTCTTACCCTCGACGATTCCGCGCTCGTACATGCTTATTAAGGTAGATGATACGCCGATCAGTTCCCCAAGTTCCTCCTGACTCACATCGAGAGCCCTCCTCAAAGCCCTCATTTTATAATGATATTTCGGATCATGGGTCGATGTCCTGACCAATACTGCGTCCATATTAAAACTCCTTTTCCATATTAATCGGAGTGCCATGAGTCCCTACCGAATCATCGCTACCAGTCGGTTTGAACGCTTCTCCGGGCATTGGATAACGCCATCTAAACATCAGATAGTTAGCGGCATCAATCAAATGCTCCGTATTGCCATCCTTCTTAAATGCATCGAGACACATCTCAGCAGTCTTAACCGCATCCACACGTCCTTCAGCAAAGTTTTTACGAGCGGGACCATACTTATAGTACGAAACCTCAACCCGATGCTTCATCTCATTCACAAACGCCTCACTGAATTCCGAAGAGAGCACAGAATCAAAGTTGTTTCGGTTATCATAACGCTTATCCATTGTTGTTTTCTCCTTCTTTTACGATTTTTGCCGCATGCAGACGATAATAACCATGGCGATACAAGCTTTCAGTGACCCGAACAATCTCGCAACCACAGATTTCAGGGCAAATCTTCTTCAAATTTATTACTGTATCACCCTCTGAATAGCCCTCTACCATGGCTGGATAGGTCTTTTTCACCTCAATTGGAGTGTATTTTCCTCTTTTTTCGACCGGCATCTTGACTTCCCACTCCTCAACCATTACTAAAGAGCCGACAGGAAAGCAATCTTTATCGAATGCGAGGCGAATCGTCAGTCCTGGAACCGAATTTACCTCGGAAAGCACCATGGATTCTTGTTCGGTCATGCCGCTCACCCCTTAATTTGCTTGACTAAGTTACCATAGACATCGCTAGTACACAGAATATCTCTCAAAACATATTGCTTCTCTGCATCAGAGAGATTAATAGCACGATGCCTTTCGATCTTCAAGTCCTCCATGAGCTTCTCCTGTGCAGGAAACAGCCATCGCATATCATGAGCGTTGAGCAAACCTCTCTTTTTAAGTTTGTACGAGGGGTCATACTTAGCTGTAGCAGCCTGAATTCGAGCCATGAGATTCATAGCACGTCCTCTGATATCAATTTTACTCATCACCTATACTCCTTTCGTCTTTCGTTTCTTCAAATTCTATCAAATCCCTCCGAAAACACCCGTTACAATGATGTTTTCTTACTGAAGGACAACGGTAACACGGGTTCTTCTTACGATTCTTCTTGATTCTTCTCATCTGGAACATCCTTTTTATCCGTTTCTCAAACCATGTCCGCAAAAATAACGAGAAAACGAACAGTAAAATCGGCAACCCAATGAGAAGCAGATCGATCAATGGACTTTTAAACATCTTTAGTCACCTCTTTAGCTTCGGAATTAGCTGTTTTCGCGCCGTAAATCGAGTTCAAAGCATACTTTAACATATCCTTATCTCCTTTTCCGCTTTCTAGCGCCTCTGCTGTCTCCGTATCACCATTATCCCGCAACATAGCGATAATGAAGTTGAGATGATTAGCCTTACTCATATGGGTTCTCCTTTTTGCTCGTTGTTGTACGGTACGAACCTTAAAGGACACCAGAACTCTTTGCAACTGGTAACCGGATTTTTGCCATTACATTCAATACAATTTCCACATCCCGGAGCACCACCGTTTGATTCAGCTAGAAGACATACCGAACAAATGCAATTCTCGCATGTCTTATCCATCTGTTTTACCATTTTCACGTCTTTCATAAACATTTACTCCTTTCCGAAAAGAAAACATAAAGACCCTGATCCGCTTGTCCGCAGACCAGAGTCTATTCGAAATAAGGTCAATTCACTTCGCCACAACGGGGTCTTTAGGTCCTCCGACCTTTGCCTGTTTATAGTTGATTTCGTCGTTGTCGGTAAGCGTCTCCCACATATCCTCAGGGATCGTGATACTGACAAGCTCTTCGTCACCATGGATCTCAGTGCCGAGAGCGCGGTAAATCTTTTCTTCAATGGCTCTCTCAGCACCTATTCCATCATCTCGGTTTGATTCCTTCAATATGTATTCACCAAAGTAAGGATTGTGGTCGTAATCGGTCGTGACCACTTTCCTCGTCTCGATCCATCGGTTAACGTCGTAGTCATACGTCCAGTAGGAATCGTCTTTTGTGTGAGTCTTACCGTCTTCGTCCGTCCAAATCTTTGTGTGAGGATGATAATGTGACTTGACGTTGTATGCATCACTTGGCTTTGATCTGTCATCACTGTGATGCTTTACCATGAACTCCTCGATATGGACGATATACTCCCACTGAATCCGCTTGACGTCGAGGGTGTAGTCTTTAGGGATGAAAAGACATATGACGAATACAACAAACGCTGCTCCAATCAAGACCATAATCCAGTAATCCTCGAGGAAATATTTGATGTCGTCTATCATACCATCACTCCTCAAATCTTATCGTCAATCTTAATAAGTATAGCCTCGACACAACAACACAGAAACGGTATTCCGAGACAGAATCCTAACGATTTAAGTATTGTTGTACTATAGACATCGCCACCGAGTTCCACTTTCTTTTTCTTAGCCCATACAGCTCCAAAAATACAGAATGCAACAGCCACGGCAACGATCAGTACCATAAGAACAAGGATAATCGTATGTACCGCTTTACCGAGTTTCGTCCGTTCCGATACCTTCCATACGTCAAATTCGCATCCGCAATCGGAACAAATGTAATCGGCATCGGTTTCATATCCTTCCGGAACCTTTTTCGCATTATCTGAACAACATTCAGGACAAATTGGAATGAATTCGTTATGATCAACATACATAGAACCATGGGTATAGACTTGATACTTATTAACGTCTTCTCGTAGTTTCATATTATCACTCCTCCAGCTTAATAAGTGACATATCATCCCAGAAATTATATGTATACGCCCGCAGCCAGATCGACTTATTATTAGCCTGTCTCTTTAAGACCATGGAATTATAGTCCGTAATCTGTTCAATAATATCACTTCCTGGAATCTTATCACTATCCAGAATGAATCTGATGGCTTTATACTGCTCTTCACGCTTGATTCTTTCGGCTCTTTCGAAAGAGGGAACCTTAGCGCCGATAAGGAAGCACATACAGAAAAAAGCGGCAACACCTGAAACCACTGTTGTGACAGCGAGTAAGCAACCTTGCAAATCACTGTCGTATTCCCATGGTCCGTAATGCAAGATTAAACCGCATACTATAGCGAGTACTACAAATATAATAAGCAAAAGCATATTACTAATCTCCTTTCACTTGATCTCGCAGCATTTAAACTATCCAAAACTCAGCAGCATCGTTTGCAATCTTACAATTGGATGTAAGGTGTTCACATGTTCCGGTAAGGCTGAAAATGCATCTTTCACCCACCTTTACCGATGCACAGTGTTCCTTAAGCTTATTAGCCAACGCCATAAGATCGTCACAAGTGAGATCACGTTTGACTGTAATAATCTCTGAATACGGCAGATCCTCGACCCACTTGCAAAGACATCTCCATTCATCCTGCTTATGGTTGTGCCGCCACTCATACATAGCAGCGAGGGTTTCGTAGTTGAGCTTCAGAGTTCTCTTCTGGTTATAACTCGATGGTAAGAGCTGAATCAGTTGCCACCAACAATACTTCTTTCTTGTGTCGTCTTCTGCTTTGAGATATTCGTCTCTCCAGTAGTTAAGGGCGCGTATGATGTTTTCGAGAATCTCAACTGAGGAGTAGCCGAAATTATAGTAATCATCAGCAAGTTCCACATCAACGCATGACTCTTTGTTGTCCAGATGCTCATGGCTAAAGTCGTCGATAGTGAACTCCTTAGCTGTGATTCGATGCATGGTGGAGCATGAGTTCATCTCAATGTCGTAAGGATTAGGGCTGATGACCGTACGATAAGTGTCAAACTCCTTCCAGAAATACAACGGAGCCGTAATGTCCACGTACACATCGATATACCGACGATACTTAGCGTGAACCGGACCGCCCTTAGTAAGTGCCATCATCAGTTTATGGTCGTTCGGACCGATCACAAATCCAGTTTCCGGATGATACTTACTTCCGGACAGTGCATAATGTGAATCTGACTTATCCCAGCTGTCCTTGGGGTTTCGTAAACCGCGAATGGCGTCTTCCCATCCAACTACTCTTGTTTTCTCGATTTTAATCATGGTTATTCCTCCTTTTTTTTGTTAGATCAGTTCAGTAAGCCACTCGGTAAATCGATCGAGTGTTTCTGGAGATTCACATACAAGGGTTAATTCTGAACGAACGTTAGACGAATCAATGCTAGAATCAGACATGATAACGTCATCAATCGGCTCTTGGTTATGAATAGAAAATATAATTTCACGCTGATCAAATCCATGAAACGTGAGCGATTTAATGTATTCGTTAATAAAGTCTAAAGAAGCACAAACCTCCATAATATAAGGCTTATCGATGATTGCTCGACCCCATTCTCCGATGTTGCACTCTGATTCTTTTTTATAAACCTTAAAACTTTCAAACATTATTCTTATTCCTCCTTAACCTTAAAACTGTGTAACATTCGCCGGTACAATGATGGTAAAAGCATCCAGAGCGTCCTGATACGCGAGTCCGGCGTTGATATCACGTTCTTTAGCAGCTTTTAGTGCTCGAGAAGCAAAAACACACTCATTGTACGCCGTGATGCTATGACCGCGGGCAACATCGCCATCATCGATCTCTTTGAAATATCCGGAAAGACTTTGAGGTTCCCAGTCTGTACCACGAAGATTGAGATGTTTTGTGGGCGGATAAAAATGATCGTACGCGTCTTCTTTCATCCTTGCGAATTCAACATCTCCATCTTTATCCATCCACCAATTCCAGTCTCCGTCAGTCGGAGCATCTGATTCGTTTTCCCACTCGAGTTTCATACCAAGATCGTCAGTTTTGCATGGTATGAACTTATAGTGTTTTTGCTCGTTTTCCATATTTGCATATCACTCCTTATTCCTCAATCGGTTCATATGCATGGCACTCATCAGCATACTGATCCGGTCTTGTGGCATACTTACATTTTGGAGTAGTATAAAAACGCTCACAATTATTGCACAACGGCTCAACAACTTTTTTCACCGTTGGGAAACCACAGCATTGACAGAGAATATCCGGATCACCATTCATCTCATGAGACTTACCGAATTTATTCTCATGGTATTCACACTTCCACTCTGCGCCGCATCTCTCACAGCGGTAAAGCTTACGTTTATTTTTATTATGGATTCGATCCCAAGCTTCAGCTTTCTTAGGATCAAGCTCTTTTAAGATTTCAATTGCCCACGCATCTTTTCCGTAGATGAGAATACACTGCAAGAGATCCTGGTAAAGTTTTGCATAATTATGACACCATCTACAATTAAAACAGTTAGGGAGACTCATTAGCCGTCCGACATCTTCTTCAGTATAACCATCCCAGTGCTTAGCTTTCTCGATTTCTTTGCAGTGGAACATATCCCAGTATTTATCCTCGTAATGATAGCCGTAAGCCCCTTCAGAAGTATCAATCGTAACGAGAAACCAACCACCTCCGAAGCAAGGTTCACCATCCTCGTGCTTTCTCGTCTTCCATGAACTATTACGATTCTGATTAACAAGAGCCGCAAACAACATGGCTCTCTGGTGATATAGCTGGTTAAAAGTATGGAATCCATCGGACACATCCCCGATATCATCCACATGAGCGACTTCACAAATCGCTGCCTCATATGCTCTCTGATTATCAGTCATGGTCATCACTCCTTAAATCTCATAACCTCAGGATTCCTCTTAAAATGAATCGAATAGATATACGTCCTATCAAATGTCTCGCTGACGAAGCTCTTTGCATCAGTCATTTCGATAGAACAATAATGCTCGTGATCTATTTTCAGTTCGTCCATCAATCGGTTAAGAATATCCATGATGTCATCGGAGACTAGCAATTCTTCATCCTTCGTCTCATTCGTAATATTACTGATGGTCGTTTGAAACAGGACATATTTGCCGTTAGCCATGGTTACTCCTCCATATCTTTACAGCTTCATAAAGATTTCTCAAGCCCAAGACACTCACGAAGCATCACATACATGGTGAATTCCTCGAAGATTGACATATCTTTACGACTGATGAGTGTTTTAAGCGGATTATCAGTAGTCCAGAAACGTCCATGCTTCCGTGCGTCCAGAGCGATCCTCATGCACCTATGAAGCTCTTTAGCGATTTCCGGACGATCTTTATCGAGGTAGTCTAGGAAATCTCCGAACTCGATCTCACTAAGAGGTTTCCCAATTTTCTTAGCAATCGCAACATCGCGCTCGTCAAAGTCGTCCGGACTAAACCATTCTTCGAAATATTCCGCCGACTGTCCGAAGATCTCAGCAAGTTTCTCTTTTCTTTCAAAGTCATTCATTTCTGTTCCTCCTTTTCAAGCCACTCCATGATGCTACGCGAATCGCATGATGAACATCCTTCTTTTGCTAACGGACACCCAACTTCACTACAACTTTTATTATCAACGAAACGTGTTGAGCAATAAAAAGTGACCTGATCGATGAATCTTGCAAGGGTTTCGTCACTTTGTCTTAGATACTCACCGTTAGCCATGGTTACTCCTCCTTCGTTATAATTTTGTGCACAGGTTTAGCACCGGAATAGTAACGTAATATGTTAATCTTGTTTCTGGCAACCATCAAATCATTAGTGACACTGTTAACAGGAAGTCCCAGCTCCGCCATAATCTCATCGTGAAATTCCTCCAGTTTCTCGTACTTCGCTTTAGAGTACTCGTACGATCTCTCGATGGCGTTTATATCATCTCTTGCATCAGGCGGAATTCTAAGCAACGACTCAACAGCCAGCCGATACTTATCGAATTTCTCCTTCATCTCGCGAAGTGCCTTTTCCGCCTCACACAGTTTTACGTCATAATCATTAAGTGCAAGGTTTCTATCCGTAACAGAGTCCTTAATCAAAGCGCAAAGAGCGGGCATCGGCAAAGTCTCAGGATCACAGTAATATGGATCATTCGACCTTACAATCTTCTTATAGAGCTCATTTACACATCTTCTATCGTTGTCATTCATCGTCCTTTAACCCTTTCTTCAAACTTCTTACCAAAATCCTCAAGTTTTGTAACATCATCTGGAAACGATGCCACAGTTTCGAGTTTTATGCATGTTTCTGTACGTTCTGTAACAATGCACAACTCCATGTCAAGCTCATGCAATACTTCATCGAAATTCGGGGTCGCATCTTTACCGAACTCCATCGGGTAATACATCTTAGGGTTATATCTTTGGTTTTTCAAATTTGGGATTTGCCATCTTAGATGTTTTCCGTATTTCTCATCAGTAAAGTAAATGATATAAGATCGTTCATACCCATAGAACGCGACCTCATCGATGGATTTCACCGCGATTCCGGTCTCAGACTTGATATGATCGCACATCAAGTCGTGATAGGTTCGTTCCTCACATTTCTGATTCCTTCGAATCTCCTTACGATTCAGCTTCTGAAGATAACTATTCACCATCCGAACGCCGTTATCGAAATCGACCAACCCGAACATCCATTGTGGATAAAGACTTAGTTTTCGGTTTATAAGAGATACATAGTTTTCTCTGATTTGCAGATCGAGCCTCTCCTTTTGTTCGTTCATTAAGGTGGTCGGCTTTTCATAATAACGATCCTTTGTGACGAGCCCTAAGATATGTGGGCAGCGCTCAGTTTCATAAATATGACCGATTTCTCCTTCAAATCTCATCCTTTGTATCTTACCGACATCATATCTGCCATTACTATCTCGAAGAAGCGGCGCTCTGAAGAAATCCCCGAATCTCTTATCGAATATCCATCCGTCAGTTCCAAACCCCGGAAAACTCTCCGCAAGGTCTGCACATAAGCCATCTCTGAAGTGGTAACGGTCATTCAAGACTTTAGCAAACCCCGCTCCTTGAGCATTATCACCTGATACACAATGAACGAGATAGAAGTCATCAGCGGGCTGTTCGTTAACCCATGGTCTATATTCTCCGTTCAAATACATATCAAATCGTTCGAGAATATCACCCTCGATTTCAGTAAACCAATTCATTATATCCCTCCGATCCACATCCGACAACCGGTAACGCCGTCATTCTGCCATGGACAAGTGGTATAGTCAGCGAAATAGAAGTCGACTATGCTGGGATCAGCATTACGGTCGTCAACCGAATACCATCCGTTAAGCCTAGGATAGCTGTCGAATTCAATATAGACCATAGTTTTACCATTGAGTTCATACCCGTACTGCCCGTATACCCACCGTGAGGCAATAGAACCCTTATATCCGTCACATTTCTCATAGCACGAGACTAGCATACGTCCTGAACCACCATAACAAGGTACTGAATCGCCTTTGTAATACGTAGCCCCGAAATCTCCGAGATAAGTCATGGTGTCAGTGATATTGGTAACGTCCGCAATCGTCTCGGATTCGACAGTCGTCATGGTGTAAGTTGTCGTGACAGTGGTAACTTCCGTTTTATTCGTGGTCTCACTAACAGTAGTGGCGTCCTCAGTTATGATTAGAACGGTTTCCTCTTTCGTATGAATATCGAATTGTTCAGGATGGCGTTGACATGTAAATATCCCAAGACCGTACCCCAAAGCGAATATTACAAACAGACATCCAGGAAGAGGTGCGAACTCCTTTATAATATCCATCACTTATCATCCATTCTCATAAAAGTCTCATGACCGCATTCCGGACACATAGCCGAATCACCATCGTACTGATTACTCCGAACCTCGCCTATATAGATATTCGCCACGAATTCACACTCGCAGCGACCACACTTGAATCTGATATTTCCTCCGAACTTGCTATCCCAAACTCGAATAGCTTCTGGATTACCGTGTTTAAGAATCTCCATGGTCGTATAACCTCCTGATCTCTTTATTTATAATCACTGCCTCAATTTCTTCGAGCAACTTATAACGAAATTCGCCATTAACGCACCCAGTTACTCCCGTATATTCTTCTATGGACGGAGTAATAGCCTTGAGTATGTCGTTAGTATACTGTCTGATCCACTCACTACTCTTGCTCATTGCTATCTTCCCATCCGAATCTATCAATATGACCGCCTAGACCGCTCTCATTCAAGGAAATGACGGAGATATAGCCATCAGTGATCTTGTTTTCGTCTTTGTTGACATGTACGCCGCGCAACATGAACCCAAGTCTCAAGGCATTGCGTCCTTTAACACTTTGTAACATGGTTTCATATTCGCGTCTTGCTATCGGATTGAATACCAGTTCGGCATAGGCGTTCTCTCGACCATCACCGGTTAGAGCGATGTTTGCGTGACCGATAACAGACTCGACGTTATGCATGTGACTGATATTGGCAACAATCGGAATTGACTTTGGACTCGCAGCTACGATAGATTCCAGATCTGCCTGATCGATGGTTTTATCAGTAGTTCCGATCTTATCTCCTGCTGTATACAGAGTTCCGTATGCCTTGAATACTCTTGTCATTATCAATCTCCCCTTTCGAGTTTAGCAATAGCCTGACGCAAGGCGGAAACCTCTCCACGAAGTTCCCGCCGCACCTTCTCATACACTTCCATCTCTTTACGAAGCCAATAGACGTCCGCAAAGGCAGCGTAAGACTGCACGTCAGCAATCTTATCACGCATTCGATGGATTTCATCAGTCACTTTCGAGAGCCGCTCCTCACGAGTCTCGAGTTCATTTTTAAGTAAGTTTGGAACAAAACTCTCGTCCATGGTTATTCCTCCTGTTAACACTGTCCTCCGAACTTACGATAAGCGCGGAGATAGATCTCTTCTGCAAGCTCTTCAGGGCAGAACTCGTCTACGTACTGCTTAAGCTCGATGAAGCGTCCTTGCTCGTATTCGATCCACCATTTGTCTTCGCCCCACTCACGGAGCTTCCAGATGTCTTCTACATGCTGATTGATGATGTCTTCGTCCGTACGCGGGTCTTCAGCAGCCTTGTCCTCTGCAAAACTCATGGTCTGATAGTCTTCGTAGCCCTGCTGTCCCTGCTCTCGCTCGATCACTCCAAGCATCCACTCAACGAATTTCTGAGCCTCAAGCTTTCTGGAACCGAGAAATGCATGGTAGATACCGCGGTTGTTGACTACGAGCATCGTTTGAGAATGCCGAGCACGGGACATAACGTCGGTTGAATCTACGTTATATGTGACGTCAGTTGAACTTACGTCAGATATGGTTACCTTCTCGATATATTGAAGCGGGATACGATATCTAACCATTCTAGGGTTGCTGATTCCGAGCGCATCACAAACGTCCTTGAGCACAGCATACCATTCTCCGTTCACATTTACGAAACGGATATCGTTGCCGCGCCATGAGTCATATCTGATTTCCATTAGTATTCATCACACCTTTCTAGCGAATACGATTCTGTCTTCGTAGCATGGGATCGTAAACTCGGCGAAACCGAATGCTCCATCGAGTTCTTCTTTGATCGTGTCGAAATTGTCATCTGATATACCATTGATATCAAGAATAATCATGGCAAGGTTTTTGTCGTGTTTCATGAGAGTTTTGATAAATCGAAACAGATCGACATTTATATCGATATCTTGGATGATTCCTCCGAAAATATAACAATCAGCCATCATTTCCGGGTCTGCATTGTATACAGCCATATAATCTGCACATGCAAAGCCAAACAGAGGAAAAACACCTTCGCTGATTTCACGAGTATTTCCGAATTTCTTATATACAACTCCGTCCATGGTTATTCCTCCTTACTCGTCCTTCTCGAAGACCTGCATCTTCTTGAGAGTTACGTTATCAGCGGTCGGGCAGATATCGGTAAGATTGATGGAGTCCGGAGTCTGACCAGCTTTGAGGATAAACGTTGCCTCGATGGTCATGACGACAGTAGTTTCCTTCTTTGTCTTCTTTACCGGAGCTTTCTTGGTTGCCGGCTTCTTTGTTGTGGTAGACTTAACGGTTGCAGTCGCTTTCTTTACCGGTGATTTCTTTGCAGTTGCATTGGTTTCGGTCTTCGCGGTGGAAGTCTTCTTTGTGGTTTCCTTTTTCGTAGTTGCCATGGTAATTTACTCCTTTCGGTTGGAACCGGTCACACGCCAGCTCGATTGATGGTTTCTTGCACTCTTGAAACTTAGTGCAGTCGTAACATTTGTACATGGGTTATCCCCTATTCTTGATTCGTTCGAGTTGCCTGTTAAGCTTCTCGGTTACTTTTTCATCGAAGTCGTCGTCAGAGATGTCATAAAGAAGTCTGAGTTGCTGAATCATGATGGTAACGTCTGCCATCTCGTCCAGCAACTTCCCCTTCCATGTCTGTCCACGCTGTCCCGGTCTCCTACTCAATACCTCTCCAAGCTCAAAGAGCTCAGAGATTGACTGGAATTCCTGAGTATCGCGACCGTAATGTGCCGCGATCTTTTCGCATTTGTTTACTTGAGATTTCTTCAATGGTAATACAAACTCCTTTCTTAACACTGTCCTCCGAACTTACGGTAGGCTTGCATGGGATGAGGCGTCAGTTGAATTGACGTCTGATGTGACCGTACTACTATGACGGTCTGATCTTGAATCCGTTCCAGTAATCGATCCTGGTTTTAATTGATTAAACTTCCTTTCTAAAAAAAGAAAAGAGCACTCGTTTCCAAGTACTCAATTCCTTTTCTCCTGTAGTTCGTTACTTAGTGATTTTTGCTTTTTGAAACTCATACCTCAATGTCGGTGTTTCATTGAGAATCTCGTTGAGTGCCCCCGGATCATTCGATTCGATGGTTCTAAGCATGTAACCTCCGATGAATCCAATCCAGTATTGAATCGGCTTTCCTTCGATAATTAAAGAAGTAAACTCGTTTCGATTATCCATCGGTTCCGTCAACAAAGTCTCTAATGTAAGAATCATACCACGAATCTCTTCGGATGTCATCGTCTCACCTCCTTATAAGTTTCGAGAACATTTATAGCCTCATCGATTTCACGAATCCGCTCATATAATAGCTGCTTTTCGTCATGGTTAAGTGTCTTGATTTTTTCCAGACAGGTTTGCTCTAGTTCGTTTCTCACCATCTTTAGAGCTCGAATCGCTGTCTTGAATTTAGGTATCTCAAAAACCATGATTTGACCTCCTCAGATATTCGATTCAGAATATTCAGTTCTTAGGCTGCATGGTCTCCGCGATCGACTGATAAATCTTGCCGACATTCTCCAGATTTCGGCTGAAGTCAGCAGCGATACCATCGAGCCTACCCTCGAATTTCTCGAGAATCATCGCCTTAGCCTGCTCCTCAACAGCCTCAACGAGTTCAGACTTGTCGATCATTGCTACTTCACGAGCGAGTTTCTCGGTCACAGCCTGCTTCAGAGGTTCTTTAGCGTTGACTACAGCAGAGGTCACAGCCCGCTCGACCATGGATGTCATTAATCCCTCAGTAGCTTTTACGGCTTTACCCGCCGCGTTCTGAGCGGCTTTCTCGACCGCCTTGTCCACCACTGCCTGCTGTACGTCGATGTAGGTGAGAGAGCTGACATCAGTAACAGCTGAATTGACAACACCCATGACGTCTTTCAGCTTCTTGCCACAGTACACTGCCGCGATGACAGAAGCACCGGCAAGGACATACCCGAGAATACGTCCTGTCTTGAGCTTACGGTTTTCCTTTTCGATTTCCTCCATGCGGTACTCCATGGCCGCCTGTTCTGAATCGATAGCCTGATAATCAGTCATTTTTCTTCCTCCTCATTAGATGTGTGAGCAACAATAAGCTCTCCGTTCTGTTTCGTTCAGATCTTTCCTATTTTCTCCTCGACTCTCGTATAGCACGGATAGTTGGCATGGTTGTAATAACCGTTATCCGCGACGTTCATATCACAACTGAGTCCGAGCGGACCCTCGGAAAAGATACTACGAGCGCAACCCTTACAGTAGTTCTGACGCTCTTCTTCCGTCATCTCGATTCTGAAACCACCATGACAGAAACCGTAAGTGTCACTCAACCAGTCGCTGATCTCGACTTCGTCAGTGAGTTCCTCGGGAATCTCAACCTCTGTGGGGAGATAATTACCATCAGCATCGTAATCAACATCCCAGTGAATATTAACAGCTTTCATCTTCTTTTTCCTCCTTACCTTTGATGATGGTTTCTTCTCCAGTCGCCGGGTTGACACGTGTAAGCTCGATATCCGGATTCTCGTCCGCCCACATCTGAGCAAGAAGCAGCGCGACATGGGTGATGTGTTTTTCCGCTTCCTTGAGATCAGTGTTACTTTCTGTTTCACCCACGATATGTCCCTCAATGCATACCATAGCGTTATCAAGATCGTTAAGCATTCCGAGAAGAGAGTTTCTCGAAGCCTTAGAGATAAGCTCGTCGTACTTATCGAAGAACGCATCAACCGAGTCAAGTTCCTTTTCGTATGTCTCATGCGAGTTGACATCCATATATTTCTCTACAAGCTCATCAATACCGAGTTCCTTGCGAGCTCTCTCAGCGTCGATAACAGCAGCGCTGTACTTGATTGCACGGTCAAGCTCGTCCTTCGTAGCTCCGTTGATAACCATGGTAGCAATGATGTCGCTCATGGAATACAGGTGATTCTTATTATTCATTTTATTTATCCTCCTTATTAGTTGTTTCGGGATTAACGAATCCATCATCCTCAAACATAGCACAGCCGGTCGAGATTGTCTTATCCTCGATATATCCCGTGCAATCACACATGAATCCATCGTATTTGACTTCTTCACAATTCATGCAGTGAGCACATAATGATTTCTTCATAATCAAGCCTCCTCAATCTTTATAGAAAGATGATACATAGCGTTGACAAGACGAACCTTTATGGATTCAATTGTGTCCATCCAAATAGCAGTCTGAACCCGGTCAACCTCATCAAAAGAATCGCAGAGTTCTTTGAAAATCCATAAATCGGAACCTTCAGGAGCTTCGTCAATAAGCGATTCATACCTAGAGCAAAACGCCTGAATCGTGTCGAGCTTTTCTACGTATGTCATCATTACACACCTCACTCACACGCAACGACGTAATAATCCTTTCCGTCTTCAGTAACGATTCCGAGAACACCCCTCCAGTCAAATTTAAGTTTCGGAAAGACAAAAAGGAAAGAGCCCTCGTTTCCGAGAGCCCTGCTCCTTTATTAGGGACGACGGACCATTAGTGGCCGGTCTCCCTTTCATTATATAGTTTGCATTTTTCGCGTATTAGTCGCCATTTTCGAGCAAGAACAACATCAAATCGTTTATAAGCTTACTAAGTTTCATTCGATTTCATCTCCTCGACTTCAAATACTTCCCAGTCTTCGGCAAAAATGTCGCAAGTCGTGATGTGATGGACGATATATGCCCTCCAACGACTCTTTTCTCCATCTTTAGACGCTCTGACATGCTTGAGTAAACAAGGAAACTCATGGCCATAGTCTTCGTCGATACCGATACTGAAACAGATAGTTCCTCTGTATTTCGGTCTCGTAACCTTATTACCGGCTCTCAACTGAGCCATGGCGTCTTCGTATGTCATACATCGTTCACCTCATTTCTTTCAAGTGTTTGCTGAATCACACCTTCGTTAAGAATCTGAACCAAGTCTCCGTCAAAATCCATGGCGAATCTATCTTCGAGACATTCAGTCGTAATAAATCGTCCGATAAGATCCTTTTCGCCTGGCATCAATCTACTCATCGGATTCATGGTCATGTTTGCGATGGCATATTCGTCAAATCCGAGATGAGTGTCATACTTCAGGATGTCGTAAATGAAGTGTCCTTTTTTATTCTCAAGTACATTGGCGATGATGCGATACGTGTCTGCTCTGTTGCCTGATTCAATCACGTTGTCGAATTTCAAACCAGACAAATCCATGGTCTTAGGAATGATGACGCCACTAATGACTCCCATGGTTTTGCGAGAATCAACACTGCATACGTTATATAAAGTCAGCGCGGCAACCGGAGTGGTAGGATAATCCTTACTCGTTTTCATAATCGCGCTCCTCCACTCCATATTTATTTTCCATCTTGTGAATCCATCTGAGGTTGTTGACAGAGATTGTGCTATTATAAATACTACCATAATAATGACACATATCAGCCATGATTTTTCTCTCCTCTGAAGTCGCTCCGTTAACGTTCATGCGATCAAGCAAATCTTCAAGGTATACCCCAAACGATCTAGGAAAATAATATTTTCTAGAAGGTTCGACATCACATATATTGACATATCCCTTGTGTCTCAGTTTAGCTAAAAAAAGCTCGACTTCTTGTTTCACACGAAGATTCGTCGCGTCTTTTGATGCTTCTGGATTTCTCCACAGAAAGTCATACTTGATAACCGCCACAAAGAACGGAGCGATTAGGTACTCACCAACCGCACCGGCAATACAACCAACGGCGTCCAGAATAGCTTCTTCAGTCACCCTTGCCAATGATCTTTTGGTTTCCTTTTTCATTTTAAGTTCCTCCTTAAGTTTAGTTTAAGTAAAGTGATAAGGGTCTCCAATTTCTGCACATAACTCGTATTTACTATAATTCACCATCCTTTCAACTCATAACGGAATCGCTTTCTCAATTCCAACGGATTCCGTCCTCTTCCGATTGACTGATATTCTCCATTCTTAATTTTCCAGAGGGTGTAATGCTCCCGTCGCTTGTCTGAAGTGACAACGTAGCGAAGAGCATCATTATCGTCATGCACACTCTCCCAAATGATCTCGCCTTTAGGAAGACCCATGGTTAACCCTCCTCAAAGATTTTACGTTTCATTTCGAGCTGTGATTTGAGATACTGTTTAACGCTATCAAGCAACGGCACACAGTCCCTCAAATCGAGGATCAGATCGTGGTTATGAGTATTCCAATCACAATTCATGATAGCCGGGTTTTCGGCACATTCGAGCTCAGTTATGATGTACTCGAGACCGTCGATCTGCTGTTTGAGATCATTCAGCATCGCGAGTCTTTCATTCGTCATGGTTAACCACCCCGAAAGTCTTGTTAAGTCGTTTTTTGATTTCATCCGTAACTATAGGCGCTCCTGGATTAGCAAGACCGGTATTCCATTCGTCGAGGTTAAGAGGTCTGTATTCTCCGCCGGGAAGATACTTCTTCTCCATGAATATGATGATGGCATGGATGTCTTTTGAAATAGCGGTCGATTTAGCCCTCTGCACGAGTTCGAGAAGACTCTTTACGTAATTCAGCTCTCCTCTCGTCGTACCATTCGTTTCCATAAACTGGATAAGGACTCTGAGACGCGTAATAAGTTCTTCATGCATTTTAATCGCCTCATGGTCAAGAGCTGTAACAACTTTGTTCTCGACGGATCCAACCAGTCCTACAGTCCCGTCACCATAATCGACGATATCTGATACGACACCATAAGTGTAATCAGCGGTCTCCGTATCCTTCTGCGCCGTAATGACCTCTCTGTCACCCTTTTCAAGCAGGAAAGTCAGGCTCTGGCTCACTAAATCACTCAGTTTCATTTTCGTCCTCCTTATTGATAGGCATTCCGATATCAGAGACACAAATTAGATTATCCGTGTCAAATAACGAATCCGAGCCGCATTCGATGGTCTCAGCGGTTATCGGATTAATGTGATGAATTGATTTCTTTACGCTATCTATTATCTCCAGCATTTTTAAAATGTCTTGCTCTGTTTTCAGATACTCCATTTCTTTCCCCTTCGGAAACGCTCGTATCACCTGAATCAGCTTCCACATGCAATCCTCGCAAAGCTGGCCGTCGCTATCGCATCCTTCTCGAATGTCGATTCTCTTTCCCTGAATCGAAAACTGAGGAACGTTATAAAGCCAGTCAACCTCTTTCTCACATCGATCGCAAATTTTCTTAATAATCGTCATTTTTAGCCTCCTATCAAATATCACTCGACAACCTCTCTACCTTCGTAATAAATATAACCGTGAACGAGTATCTGATGACGCCGGTCACTTGTGTTCATAGCTCATCCGAGCCGCCATGAAAAGCATCATACTTCGTCCTTTCTATTTAACCTTAAACGATTCATCGTTGATCCTCCGGAACGCAGGCAATCCGGACAGTATCCCTGACAATACATTCCTTGAAATATGTTTCCGCATTTCTTACATGTCCGATCATGTGGCTTCACTTTTTTATATTTAGCATAGTATTCTTTTTGTATTGCCTTTTCACGCGGTTTATATTCAAGATCACGACATTCCGCACAACAGTACTTTTGTGATGGTGCTTTTGGACTGAACCATTCCTCACAACGTAAGCACCTTCTGTCCCTGTATTCGACATGTCTCATTTACATCGAACCCTCTTTCAAATAATAAAATAGCCGTAAACGCCATCTAAGACATCAGCAGCTATATTTCTAGTATAAAGTGTCATTGAGTCTTCGTTTTTAGGTTTCAGGACCACCATGATCATTCTCCTCTATATTTTCAACGTTGACTTTGTATGCACTGATCCACTCCATGAGTGTTTCATAACAACACGGACAGAGATCATATTCCTCGTTCAAATTACCTCCATTACCGTATTTGTCAACCGGTTCGAGAATAATATGGGGAATAGTAAACTTCCTACTTTCAACGTCGCGTATCCTCATCGAATTCGGAATCGCGAATAGTGTTCCACAACGGTCGCACGATCGTGCAAGTGCCATAATTTAATCCTCCTTTTTATTGAGTTCTTGATTCATCCAGTCGATCAAATGGTTTGATCGTTCGAAACGATTAGCATATCTTTCGTTCTTTATTCGAGAACGCGCCTCGTTTCTGAAATCAGACGGTTTTATGTCTGTCCCGTAATTAAGGATGGTTAACAAGTTATTCAGATCACCATCTTTTTTTCTCTCATTTGCGAGAAACTGTTTGATCTGGAAATACCGATCGTTTGACATAACACCACACTCAATGGACGTTATGGTCGATACATGTACCCCGATAATATCGGCGAATTCAGATTTTGTTAGACCAAGAAACGATCTGATTATCGGTATATCCTGACCGAGAATATCTTTTTCTTCAATGGATATAGACATCATTGTAAAGCCTCCGTTCTGTTCAATTCGAGTTCAGTAACCCAGTATTCAACATAGATGGCATCGATACCGTTGTGGTATTCAACCGAAAATTCGACATGCTTGTTTTCATCAACCTTCGGTTCGCTGATTTCAGCACCATCCTTATCGTCGAGATAGTCGTCGACGTCCTGCAAACTCTTTAAACGACTCTTCAGAATCGATATAGAAGATTTTATCGGGATTCCTCATGGTGAAGCGGAAAGAATCATATTCGCAACAGTCACGAAAGTCCTCGCATTCGCACCATTCTTTCCATGACGATTTAGCCTCGACTGGAGAAGCCCACAGGCCGCCACTAGGCTTGACTCCTACATTACCGAAATTAGTGATGCCTTTGAATCGCCTTGTGTCAAATTCTTCGTGACCATAGTGGATATAAGTCACCGCTCTGCCTTCTCTCGTGTACTCCATAATAAGTTCCTCCTTAAGTTTCAAAAAGATAAAAAAAAGAGGAGCCAACGTTAAGTCAGCTCCAATCTTACAATAAGAAGAACGGCACAGACTAGGCCTTTCTCCATTATATTTGGTTCTCGCTTTTATATGAAACCTCATAGCCCATAATCCGTCTTCGTAATACACCTTAACGGGTTTTGCACCATGGTTTTGTTCTTCAAAGAAGCGAATAACCTCATAATGTCTCGTCCTGATTACTATGTATTTTGTTTTCATGGACAACACCTCCTCATCAAAGAGGTTGCAACTTTAGCGTATCACAACGGAACCATGCACAACCACTTTCTGAGATCGTCCTTGAGCTGCTTTGAGTCTTTCTTCTTACCAATGGTCTGCTTGAGCTCGTTGACCTTCTTTTCGAGGTCTTTTCTCGTTATCGGATACTTTCCGATATTGTTACGACTCAGAATATTAATACATAACGACAGTGCCTCGTTCGTAATCATCTCTTTCGCGATAAGATAATTAATAGCATAGACGTGAATCGTTTTCATCGTACCCGGATTGCTTTCGAGATTAGTAGCCGTTGTTCTTGACACATCGAGCATCTCCGCGAGGTCTTCGAGTGACCATCCAGCAAACGCTCTGATGATCGGTAAGTCCTGTCTGAACTGTTCGATAACGATTTCGTCAATCATTTTACCATACCTCCTAAGTTTTAGAAAAGAGAAGAGCCCTTGTTAGGACTCTTTCAATGCCTCTTCCGCCGAGTCCCTTCTTTCGAATCTTAATCCATAGTGCTTACCGACGAACCGCGTCTCGTTAAACTGCTTCTTGGTTCTCAAAGCATTACGGACAGCGTTCTCGATGGAGCTGTGAGATGTAAGATGGTAGTAATACAGGTCTATGAAAGTCGTATTAAGTCTGTCAATGCGCCCTGACGCCTGTTCCATCATCTTATATGAATAGTTCTCGCTGTAGAAGACAATGGTGTCAGTCGTAACGCAATTCCATCCTTCAGCTCCGGCATTATACTGGACGAGATACACCCATCTGTCCCCAGTTGGAATCGGTTGGTGCTTGTGTCCAGACCATTCCGCGATCTCGACACTGTCGTTTTTGCTCGTCCATCCTCCGTATCCGAGATTAAGAAGAAGCTCTCTTTCATAATCGAAATTGTAGAAGATAATCATTTTCGGATGCTTCTCGAATAACTCAAAGACGGTTAGTTGTCTTGAATCCGTTTCGCTCACCATCCTACGAAGGCATTGACAGAACTCTCCAGGAGTCTCGATAGGTTTCTCCGCAAACGGATTCCATCGAGTATTAAGGATTTCCCGATACCGAATCTTATCATAATCAGTAAAGATATACTCATGGTGTTGTATAGTAGAACGTTCGAAATCCATATCCACGAGAATCCTATCGCGGAGTCTTATCAGGCGTCCTGTATCGACGTATCGATCTATTTGCGGGAAATTTGTGAATGGCTTATAAATGATATGCGCCTCTTTGAATTCCGTCCGGTTTCGATAGAATCCATTAGCTATAAACACCGGAATGTAATCACTCCATGTGTCGCCGGGAGTAGCCGACAGCAAAATCCATTTGTTTCGTTTGGCGATTCTGAGAAACGCTTTGACCCATGCTCCGCTACCGACTACCCTCTGCTCGTCAAAGATAAAGAATGCGTTTTGCACATCCTTATACTTTTTTATGTTGTTCCAGCTGTCGATTACTACCTTATGGTCGTACATTTTGGCTTCATCGTAGGGAGTGATGATAAACGGTGTCATCTCACTTTCCCACTCAAGCTTATCCCGCTTCTGCGCCGTAGTGATGACATACAAATCAAGCGGTTTCACCATGGGCTTAACGAGTTCCACCAGTTTGTCGTCTATCACTCGCATAGTTCCGCCCTGTTGCAGGTAGTAATACACGAGTGCGGTTCTCGACTTGCCTGAGCCTGTTCCGCCATGGACGATACATCCGTTTCGTATTTTATCAAGAGCCTCTACCTGATGCTTTCCAAGCTCAAGCATTTAATCACCTCAATATTCTTCGGGAAATAGGATTGTTGTCACCGATCTATCCCATTCCGTTATAATCCAAATTTTCATAGACGCCTTAACCCCATTCTGCTCATATGAAGCGAGAATGCGTTCGCCATTTTCGACTGCGTAATCGTTCGACTCCTTGTCCTCCTTACAGGAATCACCCCAGTCGCATTCCTGATACCGCCTGATTGACTTCGACACAAATGCCGCAAACACATGGTCTCTTTGCATCATTTCGACAACCGCAGCGGTAGCCACAAGTCTACCAAGTTTAAATTTCTGCATGGTCGACTCTCCTTTCGCGTAAAGTTTACTTACATTGTTCCAGAAGTTTAAGAAGCTTCTCAATCTCTCCAGTACTGTTTCCGCGCTTCTTGAGATGCCATACAAGAAGACAGACAACAATATTAAAATCAGTGATTGCTCGACACATCCACTTGTACTGACGGTACAGTCCATGTTTACAAATGCCAATTTGTCCCATCCCGCCGATATCCGTCCACGTTTTCATGATTTCAAGATTTTCAGACGAGCAATCTACAATATTATCAATGGTCTTGAAAATATTACTATCAAAATCATCGAATAATCTCTTAAATGCCATAGTTCTTTTCTCCTCTCGTGTGTGTTTAGAATGAGATATCAGGCGCCAGTAACCATAGTACCAGCGCCTGAACGAATTATATATCAGTAATCAATACCGAGCTTCTCGTTGTACGCTTCGACCTCTTCAACTACCTTTTCGATTTCTTCTCTCGTCATGGTGACGTAATCCTGTTCCGCCGCTTCTTTAAGAGCTGTTGCAGTCATGGGTTCTGTTTTCGGCTCGATTCCGATTGTCTTATTGAGGAATGCCGTTGCCTTTTCGAGTTTTTCATGAATTATCCCCATAATAGAACCACCATCGACATTTATAACGGGGTTCTCTTCTTTTGGCAACCACTGTTTGATGATATTGTAGTAATTGCCGCTGTTACCGAGTGATTTCTTCGCGATAGCCATAGCGAGACCCTTTTCCGGATCGAAAGTGTCACCTTCACCACACTTGACTACTGTTTTGCTGCCGTCTTCCCAGTATACGATGGTGGCCGGGTCGTTATAGATGACTTTCTTAATCACAAAGATACCATACGGAACCTTTGCGTAATTGAAGCCCCTTCCGGTAACGAGAGATCCTGTCTGGATCCAGCCTCCGATATCGGTGTAAGTGTAGTAATTACCGTTGAAGAATACAGTGTCACCATCTTTGGCATTTATCACATTACCGCCGACAAAAATCGCCTGACGTCTTGGATTGCGAATAATATCGTCATCGGAAATCGTACCAAGAAATCTGAAATCAGGGAGAGGTTGCTTCACGTTACCACTCCGAGCAAGCTGAGACATGAGCTCGTGGAATGCAGTCTTCCCTCCGGAACGAGGAAGATTGATGTACAGTCTATCACTCATCGTCTTCATCCCTCCGGCCATGGTAACGCTTGTAACGGTCAGCATACGGGTCAGAACTGAAGTCCTGCTCTACATACATGGTGCGGATATAGAGAGTGTAGCCGTCCTTGTCCTTCTTAGGAGCTGCATTCATGACAACGCGGATGCGGTTAACACGGATCTTATCGATAGTACCGACAGTGTCCTCATCCATAGGGACAGCAACCTCATCGGCATTCACGAGATATACATTCGGAAGATACTTGAGCTCCTCGCCATACTTGTTGCGGTAAGACAGAGTGGCTCTCACGAAGTAAGTAGGAACGAAATCGTCCGGATCATCATCCTCACGCGGAGTAGTCTCGCAAACCTCGATACCACGTGCTGCGATCTCTTTTGCCTGGTTCGGATCCGGAATAACGATGGTGCAGGTACGAGTCTTAGCGCCGAACTTACTCTTAGTCGGATCGCCGGACAGATTCGGCTGAAACATAAAGCGAGTATCCTCGATAGAAATCAGATTAACATTAGCCATGATAAAAATTCTCCTTTTCGAATAAATAATTTTTAGTTTAGAAAAACCGAAGAGCACCTGTTTCCAAGTGCTCTCCAGTTGCAGGGTTTACGTGAGATTGTCTCTACTCACACTGAATTGTGCCCAGACATCGGTGTCTCCATCAATTCCCGGGATGTCTTTCAAAGCTTCGATAATATCGTGTAAGTCATCAAGTTTTGTCGGGTATTTGTCGCCCTGCGCAAAGGGAAGCATGAATTCCAATACACCTTTTTCGACAGTATCCCACTGGCTTACACCGTGCTCGATAAGCCCCTTAGGAATTTCCGGTGCAATCGGAATATTCTCCGGCGGCATATCGATGATGACATCCATGGGTACGCTCTTGGGTTTGGAAATAGCTTTCCTGATGATTACTGCAAGTGTGACCGTACCTACAACTTTTCCTACGAACACGATCTTTGCTTTGTTCTCCTCGAGAAACTTTTTGACATCTTCTTTTGTCATGGTGATTTCCTCCTTTCGTAAATCTTTAGGCAAACCCTTGCCATAATAGAACATGCAAATGTTGCGAAAAGAGGAAGAGCATCCGTTTCCAGATACTCTTCTCGTTCACGTTGGTGTGGTCACTCGACTTTATCACCGAGTTCATCCTTAGCCTTCTTGACGAGCTTAACGCCTGCACCTACAGCAGTGATGGTGACCGTTGCAATCGCCACTCCGCAGAAGAAGCTGATGTTTGCGAGATAGTCAACATAGGAATTCTTAATGACTCCCCATGTTCCTTCCTCACAAGTCATCTTTGCTAATTCTGCAAGAGCCTTATCGACGCATTCCCAGTCCTCTTTCGATTGCCTTGTGATGCATTTGTCGTAAAGCTTATGGTCAAGCAGGAATTTGTTAATCGTTGATGCCATCTTCATGGACTACACCTCCTTTCCACTACAGACGCTGTAAGTTTCGCGTCAGAACGGAAGAACGTTCGAGACGTCGAATTGCTTAGCGCAGACCGGTTCCCACCATGGCGCCTGTGCTTGAGTGAAGTGTTCGCATTCCCAACAGGATTTGTGTGTAGGGTGTTTGCATGGGGTTACATTAAAGAAGTCTTCATCGGTGGGTTCGTCTTTCATAACCGGAGGCTCGTATCTCGGAACGGTATCCATATCGACGAACATCTCGAAATCGCCGTACTCTGAAATGGTTTCCCGAGCTTTGTCAACCATCTTCTCATAATAACTCCGGTCGATGTCAGCTTCTTTCCCGAGAGTTTTTACCTGTTCAGATTCGAGCCATAGGAAACCTTTGGACCCAGTAGCTGCTGAATACTTAACATTGCCGTCCTTGTCTTTGCCCTCTCTGAGAAGCTCTTTTCCGCCACATCCGGGTTTGATAGGGCAGAATTGACCGACTCTTCCGATGAATTCTGGTTCTTTACCATCCTCTCTCAAGTGAAGAGATGACGTGACGCTCATCGTTTCACACATATCCTCAAATTCGATTGGCTCATGGGTGAACAACGTTTTAAATACATACGGCACCGCAAATTGAGTGCCAGTAGCAGTCCATTCTCCGCCATGTTTTTTATTGTCGCCAGGCGCATAACCATAGAGCTTCTCGCAATCTTCAGGTTTTGCATATCGAGCAATGTAGACAGCGTCATTAACGAGACACATACGCTCGTAAGTGGCCTCGTGCTCGAATGTATAACCATACTTCTTACCGAACTCCATAACGAAGTTGATAATCTTGTTATCCGCATTCGGAATCTTGATCGAGTCAGTTTTTATATGCGCCACCGTGTAACCAAGCTTCTTGACTTCCTGCTCGAGATTCATCATGAACAGTGCGCCACGCTTAGCGACGATGTTGTCGATGTTACGAGGATCTTTGAATGGGTTATCGAACTTAGCTGCGGTCAGACCATAAACCGAGTTGATAGCTGTCTTGAGCGCATTTGCGAGTTGTTTTGAGGTGATCTTACCATCCTCGACCCACTTGATGTATTTAGTCAGCTTTCCACCAAGAATGTTATTGATCTCCGACCATGCTTCATGCTTGATTGAGACACGTCCGTCCACGATCTCTTTGAACCGTTTAGTGAATTCCGGACCGAACAGACACTCTGCGATTGTCGAATGGGGATGCATAGACGCGACGTCTAGCAAGGCGTCCCAGAAATGCATTCCGGGTTCAGCGTAGACTCGACCGCCTTCACCGACCTCTTCTCCGAGGTATGTTGATTTACCATACTCGAACTTGTAGCCCGGGAAGTAAGGAAGAATTGAACCGGTGTTCTTTTCCCACCAATCCATCATTTCTGGACACGCATCATTGAGGAAATCGCGTACTGCTGCCGGAAGTTCTTTTACTGGTTCCGCAAGATTTCGATAGCAGAACTGGCTCTGCGGTTTCTTATTATTTCCGAAAATAATCTTGGTTGTCAACTGGTTTGTCGTATCGTTAACCGTCAGGTCGGCGATGTCAGCCAGAATCTGTCGCGCTACCCAGTCTGCTTCAAGATACCAGAACGCGGCCTCGGTCGAGATTACGTCGTTGTCACAATACTCTGCTACTTTAGGCCATAACTCCTCCGGAACAGGTTCGTCCCATGGTAAACCGAGTTCTTGGTGATGTACACCCATCTTTATCTCGAGTTTCTTAAGGGACATCTTATTTCCGGCAGATGCAAAATCGTAGATATCGGTATATGACAGGTTATACGCCTCTCCGAAGAACCCCTTGCCTTGGTTAATGATATTCTGTGACAACTTATAGAGCTGCATGTTATCATATCCGATAAGACGACCATAAAGCATATGATTATCATATCTTCGAACGTTAAATCCGATGAGACGATTCTGTAATAAGCTCTCGATCTCTTGAGGCGTCGGATTGATAAGCCTTGTAACGGGCTTCAATCGAGACTCATAGATTGCTTTGATTATGTCTTCGAATGAATTGCTGTCCGGCTCAATGTATTTCCAGTTGACAAGAAAGAGGTTTTGAAACACCTCGACATCATAGAATACAATTGGAGCCTCTGCCAATTCATGATTTTCGGATGGTTCATCAGACTTGAATTTCATCTGAGAAACCATCTTTATGCATCTATCGGCCTGATTGGTTGAGTTAGCAGCAAAAGCAATGACCGCTCCATACAAATCAGAGACGTCATAATTCGCTCCGCTATCATACATATCGTTAAGCGCTTTAAGAATCATGCTGACACTCGAAGTTGTGTCGCCATGGATCTGTTTTGCAAGTGCTTTCTTGATTGTCGTTCTCAACCCTTTTTCAGACTGAAGGCTAGTCAGATTTACCATTGATTTGACCTTTTCTCCTTTCAAAGTCTTCAAAGGTAATCCAGAACTGATGGTCGCTACAGGTATATCGTTGCATTTTGTTAGGAGACGCCTTAAAGATGAATTCCCCGTGAACACCTTGATCTCGATATGATCGTCATAAAGTCTCTCAAGTTTACTAGCATCGCCTGAATAAATATAGTGCAGATGGATACCTGCCCCGCTCTTACTCAACTCAGCATATGTCTGAGGCCATTTTGACGATGCTTCCAGATTCTTCTCGAATGACTTGTTACCATTCTCGTCCGGGATATCAAAGTCTATGACAATGTGATTCTCCGGAACCTTAACATAGTGGAGTTCCATGGTGTCAATATCTTTAAGTGTCTTGTTCACTTTCTCCCACTTATATTTAGGTGTTCCTTCGTTATTGGCATACTGTGCCGGACAGTTAGCAAGCATTACATCAAGAAGCGAATCCTGTGCGATCATGTTAATCCACGAATTGACAGTTACAGTCTCTTCCTCCGGATCGTCCACGTCGCTGAATCGATCGTGTCTCAGTCGCCGGTATACACTTCGGATACGTTCACCGCTTGATGGATTATAACTTCGTTCGGAATACTCGTACCAATAGTTCATCAGCTCTTCTTTGAATGTACGCAACGAGCACGGATATTGGACTTTAGCGTCCTCGACCCAATTCTTATACATCTCCCAAGCAGCTTTAAGAGTTGTCATGTCCTGCTTAGCAAACGTATCGAACGCGAATACCATGAAGTTGTAGAAATCGTTCGACGCAGACATCATTCGTACAGGGACATAGGAATCATAGGCTTCAGGATTAGCCTCGTAAACCTCTTTGCAATGCCATGCGATCGCTCCGAGTTCGAACTTTATAAGCTTCATCAGACGGTTATATTCCTTAACCGGAAGCTTAATGCCCGTTGGCGACACGTCTATAAGTCTTCTCAAGATACCAGAACGCGAGTCCGAGATCCTTACAGGCTTATTCGTACCCATCAACAAGAAGGTTCTGAATGCCGTTGAGTACATTTTGCCGTATTTCGTGTTGACAGGCATATCTTCATGGGCGACAAGTGAATTGATTCGAGTGTTATCCTCGATTCGGCTCAAATCACCATCGTGTTGGATACCAACAAGCGGATTATCCTTAAGTGGTTCCAGAGCGAACTGACTGTTTGCGGAACCAAGGGCCTTCGAGTCAAAAGACGCAGTATAACCTTTGAATAGTTGGGCTATGATATTCAATATGGTTGATTTACCTGTACCTGGCGAACCATAAAACACAAGGAATTTCTGGATATACTTACTGTCGCCATTAACTATTGAACCGATAGCCCATTCGATCTTCTTGCGTTCCTCGGGATCGTATAACGTAGAGATGATCTTATCCCATGCATCACATGGTCCTTTCTCAAGCGGATACTCAAGACGTTTAGATGCGTAACTGTCCCTCTTAAGTTCTGTGTTCGAGAAGCATAATTCATCGTCAAGCAGATGAAAGTTATCGCGGCATTGCTTTTGACAATACTTATGCCATCGGTCAATTGATCCCGAATCGCTTAGCCGCATATACGCTCCGACCACTCGTTCTTCTGGATTCTCTCGCTTAACTTTCTCGACTACGCTTCTGACCTCGGCATCAATCAAGGAGATTAATGTATCCTCTTCTGTTGACCACAATCCTGAATCTTCATTAAAGACGGCGTAGAAGTCCCCTCCTCGAATCATCAAATCGTTAGATTTCATAATGAGAAACTCGGGTCGGACCTCTATCACCGCCTTGCCGTCTTTCTTGGTGCTGCGTGTAGCAACCTGTAAGAAATCTAGCATTTACGCAGCCTCCTTCGTTTATTATACGAATGTCGCTTCGTCTTCCTCTGTCTCAATCGGGGAACCGCAGCATTCTCTTATCTGTTTGTCGAACTCGATGATCTTGCCCTTAAGCATTTCTTTATCCCTCTCGTTCTTGATGACATACGCGATGCCTCCGATGACAATGAGCGCAAGACCGAGCTTTGACGCTTTGCCTTTCATCTTCTTTGTAAGTCCTTTAGTGATGTCGAAGAGCTCGGAGATGTCTGCCTGATGGTCATGAAGAGCATCTCCAAGTTCATTGATAGATTCGAGAAATCCGCGATTATTCACATTGGAAGCAGCAATAAGCGCTCCCATCTTTGCTTCGACAGTCATTCCAGCAGTTCGGATGACGTCGTCTTCTCTCAACATCGCCATAATCTTTTTCCTCCTCATTCAAAGTGAAGTTTCTCATTGATATACCACATCGCCTGGAACCATATCTCGACATTCCGAAGATCCCTACGACAATGCGATAAACGGAAGAGACCGCCATTGCCATTGCGAGCATATCTATGGCATAGAATGTTTTTAACGACCTCGCTTACCTCGCGCTTGTCAAAGTTCTCGTCGTTAAACTCGTATAATCCGGAAGATTTCAGCATGGCTTTAAACCATCGAGACGTCTGATCTCCGAATTCCGGATCACCGGTGATCTCTTCCTCGATTCTCAACGATAAAGCTACCATCATCTCCAGCATAGAGCACGGAACATCGTCCAGCCAAGCAGAAACAAGTCGGTAATGGTATTGTTTCTCGTCAGCGAATCGATATCTCAAGTTAATCCCATCCTCATATCGATTTCCATCCATCGGAATTGTATATGTGAAATCGACTGAGAACAGGAAAAACAGGAGATCTCGATGGTTTCTGCACCCAATAAAGTGACATAACCACTCGAAATACTCCTGTTTAAGTTCCTTTCTATTCATTACTCCTCCGTCTGAGGCGGATCGTTATATGTGAAACCCTCTCTCAGGATCTCATAATCGCATCTCCGTTCTTCATTACGGACATACACGACATCATCGTCATCGAAATGATTGACGAAATCCTCTCCGATCGCCTCATCTACATCTTCCACGATGTTATCATATTCATCGGTGACGACGCCGTCTTCGAAGTAGGAATATGTCACACAGGTATCCATTGTACCATCTCTGAACTCGTCCGCGTCAATGATATACGGACCCTTTTTGCTCTCGTCCTTCGTTTTCGCATATTCCTTGACAGCTTTGTGATACTTGGTTTTCTCTGGATCGCTGTCCTCTTCTTCCGCCGGCTCGTCTTCCTCTTCTTCAGTTTCCGGTTTAGACTCGATCTTCGGTTGATCCTCCGCTTCGCATGCGGAGTACTTCTTAACCGTTTCATCGATCATATCATTGAAATATTTCTTAGCATAGGTCCATGTGCCATATGCTCCGATAGCTGCGCCCGCCACAAAGGCAACAATAGATTTATTACTCATGATAAAATGGCCTCCTTACCATTTGATATTGCTTTCATTCGAGATCGTCATCCTCTGATGAACCCTGAATTCGGTGTTTTGTATCATTTGTTCGTATCTTCTCTCTGCTACTTCAATGCCATAGCGATGAGCGTTACGGCGTTCTTCCTTTCTTGCGTCCCTCTTTACCATTTCTACAGAGAGAACCTGAAGACAGATGAGAACTGCTATTGCCATAAGAACAAAGATAACACATAAGATTTTCATTTCGTTTTCTCCTTTCAGTTTAACAAAGATTAACTCGCTTTCTTTTCCTTATATTTGTTATACGCGTAGAGGATATCGCCGTCCACATTGAATTCCAACAGGAACGAGGACTCGCCGGGCATCTCTTCACCATTGCGGTACGCTCTGTAAATCGGTTCAAGACCGAAATCAATGAAATTATCACCATGGTGATTCGGATTGTCGGGCTCATAAGTCCAGCCGACAACGCCACCCTTAGCTGTGGGGTTCAGACCGAGACGCTCGCGAACCTCATTCAAAGTGATCGGACGACCTTTGAGGCATTGGAGCTTATGGTTGAGGTATGCTTGTTCACCCTTAAGCCATCCGAGGTTACGCTCTGCATCGTTCCACCAATTAGTGTTCTTAATGCCATCCGGATTGTACTCGGTGAACAATGCCGTATAGTCGTCGTCATCGGTAACCATAACGGTCAGCTTATCCTTGATTTCGTTTCCGTCGGCGTCTACCTTGACAGTCTCGATCTCCTTAGCTTTCATGTCACAGTAGATTGCTTTGTCCTCTTCCGGTCCAAACTTATCAGCTACCTTCTTGCGATACGCCTTGAACTTCGCCGCAAGCGCCGCATATGCCGCCGAAGCTGCTGCCAGACGCTCGGCGAGGATCTTATAACCCTTGATCTGACAGAAGATAGAAAGACCGATAAGAATACAAGCAAGAAGATACACCTTACCACACTTAACACCGGTCTTCAGAAGCGAGATGTAAGTGTCTTTCTTTGCGTCTTTATGGGTATATTCGACCTCTTTGCCCTCAGCATCGACGGTCTTACCTGCTTCCTCACACTTCTTGATGGTTTCGACCTGCTTCTTGTGCTCTTCGATGATTGGCTGAGCTTTGATGGTGGCACCACAGGCAGCAATAACACCTGCGACTGTTGTCACGATACCACAAACGAGCAGGATTTCGGGGCTCTTTTTCTTGAGATCCCATTTGGTTCTTGTGATGAATCCCTTAGCGGATTCGATGATATTTACCATAGTAGATTCTCCTTTATCTTAAATCGTTAACATTCTTCGGCTTGGGAAGGATAATGAGGTATGGTCTTCTACGGTCGCGGGTCTTGGTCCAGTCTGCCGAATCGAGCTTAGACCATCCCTTTTCATCATCAGTCCATACGATTTCCGACTCGTTATCGGTAAGCTCGTACAGATTGGCAACTGTAGCGTATCCAGTCTCCTTGATCCTCTCGCGAAGCTGGAAGATTACGTCCTCTGCCTCTTTGCGAGTACGTACTCGGACATTGTTGTATCTGAGACGCTCTTCTTCGTCATCACAATCATCGTCGTCATCGTCGTCATATCTGCGATAACGTCTGCTACCGCGATCTGATTTTTTATTTGAGATGGATCTGTAGTTCGTTCTGCCGCCCCTACTCCGTCTGGTGCTGCTGTCTGACGAACCAAAGCCGTTCTTCTCGAAGATGAATCCGACCGCTTCGGTGAGACCTTCAAGCACAATTCCACCGATACCATCAATAGTATCCATGATACCCGGAATGACTACAGTCTCAATCACGTACTCGCGGATACTATCTCCATCTCTCTTGAACAGAGAATAGAGAAAGCTATCCTTATGCTTGTCGGGTCGTCCATTAGCAACTGTCTCCATTGCTTTATATCCCTCAGGACGTCTTTTGCTATCGGATTCTCTTGACTCACGGTCACGATGGCTATTTCCTGTCAATTCTGCCATGTATTACTCCTTTCTGAAAAGTGAAGAGCACTCGCAACTAATACGAATGCTCTCCGTTTGTAGACATCTCAATTACTTTTCCTTGGTTTCCTCCTCGGAATCCACAACTTTTGCTTCTGCCTTGGGAACCTCCTCTGTCTTAGCTGCTTCGGTTGTCGCTTCCGCCGCGCGCTTGTCCAGTTCTGCCTTAACAGCTTTCTCAACCATCGGCTGGATCAGTTTGTTAACACCTTTGGTGACCGGTTTCTTCACCAGTTTGAACAGCACGATTGCCGTTACACCGATGACAAGTCCAATGGTCTTACCCTTAGAGTGTTTCTTCACTGTCTCCGGGATGGCCTCGACAACTGCCGGGGCATACTCCTGAATAGCCTGCGCTGCGGGAACGATTGTCTCCTCAGCGATTGCCTCGATCGTAGGAACAGTTTCCTCAACGACCTCTTCCATTGCATTGTTCATCATTTCTTCCATGATAGATTCTCCTTTCGGTTTGAAAAATTTTGATTCGGGATGTCTTCCCATAATAATCCTTGCAAAAAGTGCGCGTTCATCGAATATAGTCGGGAGTGTGATGTCGCTTGAATCCCATGACATAACACGGGGTTCCATCGTCCCAGTGGTCTTGCTCCATGGGCATACCGTCGATGTCGAGGTCGAACTCAATACCGCCGCATTCCGCTGTCCATCCAAGCATTGGTGAAACAGCCGTATGACGGAGTTTCGGATATGCGCCAAGCTCATTAAGTTCGTCATACAAGTCTTCAATAGTCACGTATGGTTCCAGACCCGTATAAAGCCGCTTGTTAAGGGCAACTTCCGCTTTTTGCAGCATGTCTGTACTTGCGTAAAATGGCGTATTGCTAAGCGGATCCAAGAATGGATGGATTCCTGGGATATTCAGCTGTCTCGGCGTCGGAAGATTACTGACCGCTTCCTGTGCGGGTTTGTCCTTGGCTATTTGCTTTCTGACCTCAGATTTGAGTTCGTCGGCTTTCTCCTCGCCAAACATCTCTTCGGATTTCTCCTCATAATACTTGATGACTCCTTGAGATAATGCAAAAGCGGATGCCCAGTCTGCAATCCTGTCATTCTGGATTTTCATGGCTTTTATAGCGCATGCCACTCCGGTGCCGAATGCGATTGCTGCGCCGATGTACGGTTTCCAAGCCGCTTTAACCTTTTCGAGAGGAGTCAGCTCGTCCTCTTTCTCATCTTCAGCCCTCACAATCAGATCCTCTGCCTTTGGTGTTGCTCTCACGGCCAAGAAATCCGAAGTCAGAAAACTCGTGATTGCGAAAACTGTTAAGAGTTCCGGGGTTCTTTTCGTCACCCCTTTCGCTACATTATTGACAATTGCTTTCCAATTCACCTTTATCGCTCCTTTCAACTGGTTAATATCATGTCGATGAGATCATCAACCGCTGCTGCCATTACGCCGAATGTCCTATCGCTATCAAGACCGGTATGCGCCCAAGTATCATACTTAGTAAAAAGCTGGTCTAAGATATTGATCGGCGTATCTTGGCCCATACGAACCTCTTTATACGCCTCTTTAATAGCATATTCGTAGTAGAAATTCTTATCATCAGACACATAAATCATCGGGTGATGGATGAGATAGTGCCTGATGAGATTACAAGCGCGTTTCTTGGTCGACATAAAAGCCTTATTTAACCTCCTTGTCCGTTCGCTCATCATCCTTTTCTCCTCTCTCGAAAAGCAAAAGCGGGTACTAAGACCCGCCATGCTGCTTTAATGTTTTTGCTAATTCTGCGAACTTGTCGGTAACCTTTTCGTCTAACAATTGATCGATCTCGAGCGACTGCTTCTTATCGGTAATCAATGACCCAGCGATACTTGCTATTGCGCCGAGCCCGACCATCACCTTTGAAGCGATGTCGAGAGTCTTCATGAGTTTTGTGTTCATTAAGGCTTACCTCCTTTCCATTATAGAGCATGTGAGTTTCGCGCAATGTCAGAACTAAACCGACGGATCATCGATGTGATATTTCTCACCGTTCTCGTCGTACCAACAATCATCCATCGGATCGTAATTCAGATAGTCTTGAATCGGTGTCGTTGTCGTGCTTATGGTTATGACTTCCATTCCGTCTCCTATTTCTATTGGGTCGCTTATGTTGAAGTCGATCCATGTGAAATCGTCTCCGAGAACCCATCCTCTCGTGTCGTGGTTCTTGTTCTCAATGCCGAGGAATCGACACCACATATCAACGTCGGTCTCCCCATAACCCATTGTAAAATTACGATTGAGAGCGTTAATTGCATCATACACGTGGGCTAAAGATGACGTGAAATAGCTATCAGTGATGTCATCGTAGAACAGGAACTCTTCCTTGCTCAGCTTGGAGTTTAGGGTCGTCATCTCAAAGAAAGATTCAGAGTAGATGTTAGATTCCTCTGCTTTCTTGGCCATCAACTCCTCTAAGACCTTCTCATGGGCGTCCCGTCCGTTTACTCGAATGTTCGCTTTCCGATAGTCGTCGTATTTCTTTGCCATAACGGCAGCCGTTCCGCCGAGTGTCGCAATATGAGTTTTGTCAATTCTACGTGCTTTTGCGATGCATACGACAGTTCCAACCATTGCAGCAGTGGCTGGAGCAAGCGGTTTCACAGATGCCTGAAACTTCTCAAACTTCGTGAGTTCGTCCTGCTTATCTTCAGTCCATTCTTTGATTGTCTCTTGGGCTTTGATAGTTCCAACATATGTAAGAACCCCCGTAAGAGCTACTCCGACACATGCCGCTACAGACAGTATGCCGGATGCATTCTTTGTTAGCCATTTTGAAAAATCGCCCATCCTTTTTCTCCTTTCGAAAACGTCAAGAGGAGTTGCAATAACCCCTCTTGAGATTTGGCTTATCCGATTTTCTCGTCGATGAACTTCTCAAGGTCATCCTTGTTGACGTCTGCATTTACTTCCAGATGCAGGTGAGCCATGTCGTCATCATCTACACTAACATAGATGCTCCCGATATCGACACGAACGTCGTAGCCGAGAGATTTCTTGATAGCTTTCATGATGTATTTGCTCACCAGCTTTGTCAGCCATTTGCTATGAATCTTCACCTCATCCATACCTTTCTCCTTTCGTCGAGACGGATATTCTTCCATTATACAGGGTGTAAACTTAGCGCAAAAAGAAAAGAGAACCATCGTTTATGATAGTTCTCGATTCACTCTAAAAATCTGTAAATCAACGTTAGTATTCACTTATTTAATATGGTTTTTGTCGCATACAAGATCAGACCCAGTCCGACCAGTCTAGTGATGAAATTACCCATTCTTTTCATGATATACTCCTTTCGTTAAATGCGGATTTTCTTCCATTATACACGGTGCAAATTTCGCGCAAGAGAAAAAGAAACAGTGTTGGACTCGGACCAACGACCTCTATCGTTTCTGATAGTGCTCTACCTTGCTGAGCTAACTGTCTCTCATAATATGATTTGCAAATTTCGCGTAGGAAAAAGAAAAGGAGAGGACCTCAGCCCTCTCCGCCTTTGATAACCACGATCTTTATTGTCTTCGTTTTCGGATTATTCTTCTTGAATTTGCCTGTGAAGTCGTCCCATTTGTCCTTCGCCTTTTCCTTAATCTCCGGATGGCGCTCCAGGATTGCTCCTGCTGTGCCGACCAGCGTGATTCCAGTAACGATCCACATACGGATCTCATGGGCCGCATAGACATGCTTGTATTTCATAATGATTCCTCCTTCGAGATTTTTATTGATCGGATTTCTCCATTATATAACATGTAAAAAGTGCGTAAAAAGAGAAAAGAGCCTACGCATGATCGCATAGACCCTTTCTCTGGTTAATCAGTCATCGTCTTCGCCATAAATTTCTTCATAGGTTTCCGTGGATCGCTGACCTACAATCTCGGATAAACGTCTGCCTTCAATCTCGCTATACTCAAGTCCATACTCGTCTAAATTGCAGCCGTATCCACAAGCTTCACACATCAGCGAATCCTTCCACTTCTCATCTTCGAAAACCATTTCGTTACCGCATTCCGGACAAAGGTACTTGCCCGTTTCGAGTGCCTTGCGAAGTTCCTCATTCATGCCCGATTACCTCCTTTCATCGCTGGTTTATTTCAGTATACCATAACCAGCCATATTTTTCAAGAGGATTTCAGAGCTCTTTTTCCTCATTATATGAGTTGTGAACCTCGCGAAGAAGAAAGAGCCCGCGCACCATACGCGAGCCCTCTCCATTTGACTTTAGCTCATCTTATCTGAGTTTTGAACAGATCCCAGACATTCTTTGCTTCTTCCTTGAATGCTCTGCTTGTAGCCACGCCTGTTTCTTCGAATTTGTAGCCTTCCTTGGCCACGACATAACATGCTGCAAGTCCCAATGTGAGTTTCACAATCTCTTTCGCTACGTTTACTCCTGTCGTGATGTAGTCGCGGACACGATCTCTTCTCTGAGACTTGATATCATCCTTATGCTGCTTGTCTTGCAGTTCCATTTCCTGTCTGTGCAGTTCGATCTCTTCTTCCTGCTGCTTGGTTTCAGCTTCGAGACGCTCTTTAGCAATGGCGATTTCCTGGTTTCTTGCTTCCAGTTCTGCCTCTTTCAATCTTGCTTCTGTCTCAAAACGCTCTTTAGCAGCGTCGAGTTCCTGTCTGCGCAGTTCGAATTCTGTTTCCTTCTGCTTTGCTTCAGCTTCAGACTTATCTCGTTCCTTGATGTCTTCCGTGTCCACCTTATACACCTCATTACGAAGCTTATAAAGTGTATCGAGAGTAAATCTCATGATCTTGTAGTTGTCTGCCGTTGGTTCCATGGTCGACATTTTCGAATGAAGCCGCGTGATCTCATTGTCGAGAGCCTCCACATTTTCAAACATTGTTGCCATAAAATCTTCTCCTTTCAACGTTAAGATATTTTGAGCCTTTCGGTCTCATTATAGCAGTTGTCAATCTCGCGTGATAGGCGTCAGATCCACATCGAGCAAGATCTGATTCTGCGCGAGAATATACTGAACCGGAACTTCTACCTCCATGAATAGATACGGTTCGCCGGTTGAGTCGTCCATTCGCAGCTTTCCTATTCGCTTATGCTTATGACGTCCAGCCATAAAACAGCCGACACATGAACCTCCGAACACGGTTCCGATTACGAAAAACAAAATAGCCATAATTCCTCCTTAACATTTTAGCATGGTTTACGGGTTGCTTCGTGATGAATTTCGAGAAAAGGAAAGAGCAAGCGATAAGCCTGCTCAGATCCATTCAAATTCAATGTTTTCAACTCTTACTTTAATCGGAATATCAGGGCATTCTAATCTAATCGGAAAGCCAACAAACTCCACCATCTCGTTATATGCTTTAAGATATTCGAATGCCTCCTGATCGGAAGCAAAGTCTAGTATCCATCCTCGAGATGTATCTGCGTCCTTTGTATCTGTCCGATATACGACAAATCTATATGCCATGGTAATCCCTCCTTTCCATTATAGAAAAGGTTATTTTCGCGAAAAGGAAAGAGACTCCGTAAAGTCTCAATCCCGTTTGTCATGCTATTTTATATTCATATTTGACTTCGAATGGGATGTCCGCCGATGTCACAATAACATCACTTCCCATTTCGTCCAGCAAGAAAATGAAGTCTAATACATATTCGGCGGCGTCTTCGTCCGTATCGAACCATTTCGCCCAGTTATATATCGAGACATCCTTTCCTTCGGTTTTTGTGAAAGCGACAAAATTGTACAACATATTTATCCCTCCTTTCATAATGCAAGGAGTAAATTTCGCGAAAAGGAAAGAGACTCCGTGCAATAACAGAGCCTCTATCTAGTCAAAATCCATATGTTCGTGATTATAACACTACAATCGTATCCGCCGTTTCGCATAAACCAGTCATACAGTTCGTCCATCGTATTGACTGTTATTTTTGTCGGTCGAATGTTCGTCGCGTATATAAAACCATACATCATACATACGAACCACCTCCTTTCTATAATGGAAGGAGTTATTCTCGCGTATTTGACAATACCCAGAAGAAGTGTCGGTATACATTATAATACGCTTCTCGACTTAACGGAAGAACCTTCTTAGCGGACATGGAATCGTAACTGTATCCTTTTGTCACCCCGTACAACAAATCCTCATAAATCTCGGGACATTCTTTGGTGGCTCTGTCCATACTATCCAAAACCATTTTGATTTTGTCACTCAAAGCCGCTCTCTTGATTGCTTCGTCCTCGGTAGGGTTTCGGTTCTCACGAGTTGCGAGACCATCTAACCGAGATCTTTGCTTCTGCCAATCCCAGAACTGGAAGCAGAAATACTTGAGTTCGTAGTAGCGGTTCTTGGGGATCCGGAAAGGGTTTTTCTTAGATACGATTGCTTGTGTAGCTTTCATGGATATACTCCTTTCAAAGAAAAAAAAATGAGAAGGAGTCGCTTGAGAGTACGGTTTGACTCTTAATCTTCATCGCTCTCCTTACCGTCGTTTAGGATTAAACCTCACGATTCCTTCTCATAATACGCTTTGTAAATTTCGCGCAAAAGAAAAAGAAGAGGGTGGGATTAGTTCACCCACATCTCCTTGTGTCGCTCCTTAACCTGATTTATTTCTTAGATCCGTTTCCAGATCGTGGTGTCCGGTCTCTATTGCGTTGCTGGGTATGCGCGTCACGCTCCAACCATGCCTTTCGGTTTAGGTTGCCCAGTCGTCCTCTTCCATTATACACTTTGTAAATTTAGCGTGAAAGTGAGATAGGATGCACTCGGGCTGTAGCTCCGTTGTACTTTTCATAGCTATGTTACCATAACTCCTCCTATCCATAATACGCTTTGTTATTCTCGCGCAAAAAGGAAAGAGTCTTCGCAGACTCGATCCTTTTCGAATAACCAGTTGTTAATTGTTGAAGTCAAACCACATTAGCTCACTTGTTACGCCGTCTTCGCTCTTTCTCACGAGCGCACCGTCTTCATTCCGATAAACGATCTCGTACCTCGTTGTCCAGGTACAGGACCGGTTCGGGTAGCGATCCTGGTCCTGCACGGACCAAGACTTGCCAACCTCCGCCGTCCGTAATTCGGACCACGTGATCGTTAAATCTCCATCGGGATAGCATGTCTCGTGGACAATAGCAAATGGTTCACAATGAATACTCTTTTTCATGATTAATTTCCTCCTTAATATATTTTTAGCGAGGTTATTCCTCATTATATTCCTTGTTATTTTCGCGAACCTGTCCACACATACCCTGTATCCTCGTACAGCAATTTTGGAGAGATATAGTAATTGATTCTGCCGAGTTTCAAATCCATCTCCTTTACGTCTGTTATAAGTTTTCCATTCCGAGTAGCTTTTCCAATCGGTAGCCATCCAGAGATTATTCCGGCTCTTACCCATGAAGCATCTCTACCATATACTTTAGCCGCAACTGAGATTGGAACAGAGCCTACTGCCAATTCTGCCACGATTAGCCCACCTTTCACATCTAACCTATTGACAAGGTATACTATAATATGATAAAAAATCAGCAAGGCAGACAAGTGAAACTGTTACTGGGGCGTGTTCTGAATACCTTTGTAAATCGTATAATGCGATTAGTGATGGTGCGTTTACCAGTTGTAGTAGCAAGGTAGCCTGCCCTGCCGACATCCATATTATAGCATATTTGTCGGAACGAAACAAGACCGAAATACGGTCGAAAAGAGGTTGAAAGGAGCTTATTGCATGAACCAAGAAAAGATCGCAAACATCATAACTCAGTTAAAAAAGGTACGAGAAGAAAATGGTTATTCGTATGCTAAGATTCAGGAAATGGTCGAGAAAAACGGCGATTACGTAAGCATTTCCACGGTAAAGCGAGTATTCGAAAATGGTTCGGAATCGTATGGTTATCAGTTTGAAAACACGTTGAAACCTATCGCAGTGGCCGTCCTTGGTATAAACAGTGAAATTGAAGTGGCTACCGTTAGCGAGGTAGACGCACTCAAAGCCATCGTCTCGTGCAAGTCGGACAGGATTACAGAGCTAGAAGCGATATTGGAAAGAACTGAAGAATCCTATAGAAGACGACTTAATTTCCTTAAAGAGCAGATATCGCTCAAAGACGCACGGATAGACAAGAGAGACACCATGATCGAGCGCCTACTAAGTGTGATATTAGACGAAAAAGGGTCAACCTGATGTATGAGTCTTGACATTCATACACCATTGTGGTATAATACGGTGTATGAACGGAGGTGTAGGAATGCTTAAAAAGTGCCCAGAATGCGAGCTTCAAGTAAGTGATAAGGCCTTTGCGTGTCCTCATTGTGGTTACCCGATGCGAACTGATGGCGAACAAAAAATACGCCCTCGAACAAATCGTCGAAAGCGTCTACCAAATGGTTTCGGTCAGATAACCGAGATAAAGAGAAAGAGATTGCGTAAGCCGTTCCGAGCCATGGTTACAGTCGGTAAAACGGACGAGGGGAAACCGATATGCAAATTACTCAAACCGGAAGCCTATTTCGAAACCTATAATGATGCATACTCGGCTCTGGTCGAATACAATAGGAATCCGTATGACTTTGCTGACGATATCACCATGGAAGAACTCTTCAATAGATGGTCTGAAAAGCACTTCCAAAGACTCAAATCACCTGATAGTGCTAAGAACATCCGATGCGCATGGGCTCATTGTGCATCGATATATAACATGAAGGTTAAAGACATCAGAGCTCGCCATATGAAGGAAATGATCGAGCAGTCCACCACTTCTAATGGTAATAAGACGCTCATGAAGATGATCCTGAACATGATGATGGATTATGCAGTAGAATATGAGTTAGTTGACCGCAACTACGCTAGAGACTTCAAGATAGAAAAGGTTGACAAGAGCAAAACCGTCGGAACAGGAGCGCACAATACCTTTACGGACGATGAGCTCACAGTCTTATGGTCTCATTCTGGCGAAAGCATGTGGATCGACATGATGCTTATTCAGTGCTATGGCGGTTGGCGTCCTATAGAACTCTGTCAGCTTCGTAAAGGAGACGTTGACCTCTATATCGGATGCATTACCGGCGGTTCAAAGACTGAAGCCGGTCGCCATCGTCAAGTCCCGATACATGACAAGATACTTGACATAGTGAAGCGATACCTCGATAGAGGATCATCAGAGTTCCTTTTTGGAGAGTTGACTTACGAACAGTATCGCTATGCTTTCCATAACGAACTTGAGAGACTCGGATTGCCTGACCATACGCCTCACGACTGCCGGGTACGTTTCATAACAGCAGCTAAGAACTGCGGTATGGACGAGTACGCCATCAAGAGAATAGTTGGACATGTCATAGGAGACCTGACAGAACGAGTCTACACCAAGAGAGACTTTGGATGGATCAAATCAGAAATGGAAAAACTAAGATGAGGTGTAGGAATAGTGTATGAATAAAGCCGTTAAGAGTGCGTTTTATGACCCTTAACGGCTTCTTCATATACGTATTTACGTGGTTTTAGAGGCTAGTCAGTCGTCCATAGGCATATCCCAGTTGTGCCCATTATAATGTATTTACGTTGTTATTACTCGAAAGTGTAGGAATAATATAGGAATCGTGTTTTCTCATTTCACCCCTACAGCCGGAGTAATCTGAAAAATGGACGAGACAAATGTGGTCTTTTGGTTCGTGGCATCGACATATAGACAGTCGTACAGATACTCGCCGGTCACGAGTTTGGTTTCCTCAGACGAGATTTCACAAATGATGCAAGTTGGATCTTCCGGATCGGCATTCGCTGAGGTAAGGATCTTCTCGATAACCGTTTCGCCTTTTTTACTTTTTACTGTAAACACAATGTACTCGCCATCGTCTAGTGTAATCGGTTCACAAGTATCGTTATCAACAATACTAATCTCGATCATCATCGTATTACCGTATGTGACACGAATCCAATTTGGATCAAAAATATCGATCATGGTTCGCCTCCTTTTTATTTACGGTTAATTTCATTATAAGGTTTGTTTCATAAAAGATTTAATTAGATGCCAACGGAGAAAACTGAACCCAATCTGAAAATACACCGGAGCTATTGCTTTCCCTGGCATATATTGGGAAATTTGTTGCCGAAAACGCATTTGAATTAACAAAAGCAATTTGTTTTGAGTACGCTCGACCATTTGTTTGATTTTGCAACGTCAATACAACGCCACCCGAAGATGTTGGTTTATTCAAAGCCGTATTCTGATAAAAATACAATCCAACTTCGTACGCTTCATTTAAATCGCTAATAGCGCTTGACGTTTTAACGGGGATTACACGACCATTATATAGCTCCTGAAGCGATGGGCAGTACTCGGTAAACGTGCTTGATAATGCATAGTCTTCTTCGGTGCATATCATAGCCCCTGTAAAAGTCATCGTATCTCCCGAACTATGCGCTACAGTGTCAGACTGATTAATACGAAGTGCTTTGGCGGTTCCAGTAAGAGTAACTACAATGTGCACATTATTTCCTCTTGGTATTTGGAAATAATTGGAAACATTGTGTGAGGCATCCGCTGAATCATAAAATATCCCTCTACAAGTTGTTGCATCGCTATCTGTAGATGTTAGTGACTCGAAAGATATAACATATGTTCCAGCTGGCAAATTAAGTTCGTTTGTTTGGAACCAAGAAGATGTAGATGGTGCCGTACCGCTTGCAACGGGCATCATGTTCTTAGATCCTTCATTTATTTGTTTTATTAGGCTTTTCGACATGTTATATGTATAGCCCGATGATGCTGAATTGATACTGTTTTTAACGGGGATCTGATCGGTAGGTGTTTCCCATGTTTGGACACCGTTCTTTAATTTTAAAGCGGTTATTAGCCTGGTAGTATCCGATGTTCCCGCTGTTATTTCAGCATCAGTTATTTTGCTGTATGTGGTGTTCGCTTCATTATTATATCCATTCCAGACCCAATATGTTCCATCATAAATATAATAATGATAGTAATTTGCGGTTCCAAATGCAGTTGTGTTCGTTCCTGTTGGTGTCGCGCTTCCTGCATAGTAAATGTTTTTAGCACCCGTACCATTTATATTTAATTTACATGGGGCGGATGCTGTTGCATTATATGTATTTGTATTTGCAAACTTAACGGCAACAACCGCCCCAGCTCGTAATACGAAATTTTGGTCGACGCTGACAGATACTTCTTTTGTCTGGGATGCAGCGGAGGACGAGCACGCCCCGACAAACATACCACGACCATCGGTTAAATCGTACGTCTGACTATCATTGGGCAGCTTTATCTTTGAAATAATAGGCATGCTTTAACCTCCATTTTGATTATGACACTGTGATAGTAGCTGTATCGCCAGAGAAATTCGGAGCAGATACTTCGGCATTCGGCGTACCGCTTACTGAAATAGTAGCAGAGCTTCCAGAAAAGCTTGCGGTATAACTGCTCGGAACCGCTATATTTCCAGTAACAAGTCTGACTGCTGTACCTTCAAAATCTGGGGCGGAAACATCACCGTCAGCAGTCGTTGTACCGCCGATTTGAACTTTTGTTCCGCTGAAATTGGGCTGAGACGCCTGATACGCTGCGTCGCCACTCTTAACAGTTTGTGCAGAACCTTTTGTTGGGAGAGTTCCCTGATTAAATCCGATTGTAAGTGTTTCGCCTGACACAGTGGTCGTTAATGACGGAAGTGTTCCAACATCAGTAATGGAATGGACCGTGGTTGTTGCACCAGCGGTCTTAACTGAGATTGTCGGGGCTGATACCTGCCCTTTCGGTTCGTAATTTCCGGTAGCGCTTTCTTCCACTGTTATGTCCAAATCACTAGGTATGCCGGTAAATTGCGGCTGTGTGATTTCGCCATTCGGAGTATACGTTGCCGTACCGCTTGCTGTGGTAACAGTTGCCGTCTTGTTTTCGGTGGTGTTTGTTGTAACCGATACATTTCCACTTGGCTCATACGTGCCGGTAAACGTTGTAGATTTACCAGTAAATGTAGGCTGCGAAATGTTACCAGTTGGTTTATAGGTTCCAGATGCCGTATTCTTTCTTGCAAGGTCTCCGAGTCCGGACATATCGCCGAACTCATGCCATTTGGTGCCATCGAAGACGAATTCTTTCTTGCCATAAAAGACTGCATCTTGATTCTGAGCGGTATACGATGAACCGTTAACCGTAATGGGATTCGTTGTGGCTTCATCTACAAGTTCAGTTGTTGTTACGCCTACCAGATGAATACCACCAGCCGCCTGCTGTCTTGCAACTGCATCCTTAAGATCATAAGTTGTACCAGAGGGCAGCGTAATTTTCGAAATTTCAGCCATGATAAACACTCCTTTTTAATCAGTATAAAAAATTAAATTCTCATCGTCAAGATCAGACATTTTTAACGCAACTTTGTTATCCCATCGTTGACGATCAGATTCGGTAACACCTGTACTAAAGAAAGGAAGATCAATCACATAGGCATTCCCGTCTCCAATTTTCATAGCCGGAATGTTTTTCCCGTCTTCTTTTCGATAGTCAGTATAAATATACAACCACCCAAGCTGTGAAGCAATTGAAGGTGACTGTGCCCATTCTTCTGTGGTTTTTGCTACAATAGGTACTTCATACGTACCAGAAATATCATGATACGTATCTCCAGTCCAATAGAATATTTGCCCCTCATCAGTAGCTATGTATAATATCTTTTGTGAACCACGATCAGGAAAATCATTCTTATATCCAAACCACAGCTCGCCGATTTGTTTTCTGGCGATACCGACGGTTCCTTGTATTGGAATCCGGTACGAGATGTTTCCAGAAACGCTCTGATGCTGAATAATGCTTCCAGAAATATTCACAGCGTCACCTCCTTTTCATTTTACTATCCGTCGTCTTCTATCGCGAACAGTCCATCCGTAATATAACGATGCCCGTTCACAACCATTGTTCTAAGATTCGGCGTATAGTCTTTGTTGTACGGCATCCATCCGGATTTTTCGGTATAAGATAGAGTATCATACGCAGAATTTGTGAACATTGGAGCGATTACAACTTGCATTCGCTCAGAGTGGTTCAGGTCAATAGTGCGAAACGGCAAAATATCGTCAAACGTTATACAGTGTTGTCCTCGCCAATAGCCCTCATAGTTCGTGGTGTCGCTAAATGCAGTGACGATAACCAGTTTCCCAAGGTTGTTTCTGGTTATACGAATCGGAAAATTATGGGAGGATAACGAACTCAATAAAAAGCCATTTGAACAACCAATACCGGACTCGATACCATAGTTGCTCGTCCCCAATTTTCGAGACTTATAACTTCCATCAGATATAAACGCATACACTTTATGAGAACCAGCTTCATAACTACCAGTAAAGTGTTCTACGGCAAACAGTAAGGCATCGTCGCTATTTCGTATTTCAAATCGGGTACACGTATGCGATGAATCATCAATACGTTCAACGTCCTCCAAAATCGAACAAGTCTCATCGCGCAAGAAGTTACATGATTCGATAAAGTTTTTTAGTATCGTCAAATCGTTATTTATCTCAGCAATAATCGCCATTTAATTCACCTCCTGCGGAATCCCGATATCTACAACATCAGTAATGCCCCATGCGAATTCCGATGCTGTAGAAATATCATAAGGTCGTATCTTACTACTTCCAGCTTGATCAAGTTTATATAAGGCATCCCAAATCGCTTGCTTTATTTCGGAACCCACCTGAGAAGTTTCGATTGTATGGAGTTCTTCTGAAATATCAACAGCCATATCAGCACCTCAATCCTCTATAGCGAAATAGCTATCGGTTAGGTATCGTTTGCTGTTGATTGTAACCGCTTTTATAACCCCGTCTTGTGTTGAGCCAGATAGAAATCCGCTTTTTTCCGTGTATGACAGGACATCCCCATCCGAATTGGTAAGCATCGGTATAACCTGATACGATGTATTATAACGGTTAGATATTGTAAACGTCTTGTACTCTGGAATATCGCCAAACGCTACGCAATGCAAACCGTTAATATAGCCCGCTGGAAGTCCATAAGCGGCTTCTGGCATAATGATTGCAAGTTTATCATTGTTTGTCTTTACGATTCTTATTATAAAAGGACTGTAGCCTCTGACGTATTGTATAATAATGCCATTTGTGCAGGAATAACAGTACTTCACTTGAGCATTGTTGGATGATGATCCGCCAAAGGAAAACGCTACGTAATCATCTGATGACGAATACAGCGTAAACATCCAGAAGTAAAGTGATTCCTTCATGGCGGTAAACACTTTATGATTATTTTCATCGAATATACGGACTGTACATGCGTGGTAACTTCTAATGTTTGTTCCTGTTGTAACGGTATCGCTCTTAATATACATTTGTGATATCACGTCCCAAGTATAGGCCCGAACGTTCGATCCCTCAGTGACCAGATAGACGGTATTGTCTGACCCATCCTCTGGCAATTCGCCAACTGAGGCATATGTACCTGATGCGGGAAGAATTGTGGTAATGGTATCCCAATCGATATCGAGGTCTACCCAGCATCCAGATAAAAACTCAGTATCGATGAGCGCATCTCGAAACGCTTTAGGATCGTCATGGAGATCTGCCGATTCTTTAATCACTTTACATCACCGTCCTTATCACACATTTTCAGTTTCTTCAACGATTCCGTGTTCTTGCAGTCTATCCAAGCCTAATAAGGCTTCATCCGCTACGCCGCAATCGAAACGCATTATTATGTCTCCGCCCCTAACTTGTGCTATTTTTGTAAGTGCTGACATAATGGCAGTTTTAACTGAAGATCCGCCTTGTTCATTCGCTATGGTTAGCAACTCTTGCTCGATATCTACTACCATTTTGATTCACCTCGATTAAACTTCAATCGCGAGCATATCGAATGTCATAATGAGAAGCGATAGCTCCACTATTAGCTCATCCTCAACGCTTCCCAAGTCATCGGACCGCAGATACCATCAACATCGAGTCCGTTCTTGAGTTGGAAAGCAAGCAGAGCACCGAGTGTAACAAGACCGAAGTCGCCGTCGAGCTCATTCTTTCGCAGATAGCCTTTCTGGATCAGAGCTAGCTGAAGCCATCTTACAGAATCGCCTTTAGAACTCTCTTTGATAACCGGCATGCCTTCCGTCTTCGAGCGATGTTCAGCAGGAAGGTAAACGAAGCCGAGGAAGTGATATTCAGAACCAGCTCCTAGGTTTCCACTGCCAAACTCTCTATGATTAGTCCAGAACGGATTCTTGCAACCCCAGCCCGACTCACTCGTCAGGATCGAGCCGTCAGAGTAAATCTCTTCGATATTCGCAACGTGGCCTGCGCCATCACTAGGAACGCCTGCTTTTCCTTTAGACCAGACACAGATAGCTCCGAGATCCGGAATTACGCCGGTCTTGAGTTTCTGGGCTTTACCGGACGAGAGGAAGTCTTCTGCATTCGGCGGATAGGTGTAATAGACGAACTTACCAGTTCCGATATTCTCATTGAATCTTCCGGCACTGTAGCCTACGCAGTTTGCGAGGACATTACAGCCAGGATCAGTGGGGCTTCCTACAATAGCGGTCGAGTATCCGCCTTTCGCTACAGTATTGTAGTACTTATTTTCCGCTTCGGGTTTCGTCGTTCTTTTCTTGAACATCTTCAGATTCCTCCTTTTTCTCATCAGAATCGCTTTTAAGTTGCTCTAAAAAGCTTTTTAGTTTGTTCGGATATGGTATAAACTTTCCTCCATTTTCCACTATACTCAGTCCCTCGTTGGCTATATAAAAGCCTATAGTCATGGTTCTAAGTGTTCCTGTCCCGCCGAATATTTGGCAGTCAAGTATGTTGGCTATGGCAACCATTACGAACATCATAATTTTCTTAGTAATTCCTTTGAAACCGATGTTACTATTCAAATTATGGTTCTTGGTTGCGCCTATCATTCCAGTGATGTAGTCCAACACAACAAAAGCTATAAGTGTTTTCATATATCCGTCCCATGGGCCAAATAAGAAATATGCTAATCCGAAAATGAAAGCGGACAACATTTTTATAAATGACGATGACCAGTGTATATTCATCAGTAACACCTCTAATCTGAAAATATTAGTCTTCTATGGCAAAACAGCCACTAACATACAAACGAGATGTTCCGAAATCAGTATATCCGGCGTTTACATTGTCAGTATCAACTCTTGTCAATGCGCAATATGAACCCTGAGCATAGCTTACGTCACCTTCAGATAACAATGCTGAAAGCACGAGTTGTGATGTTCTAGTCCATGATTGCGACAGACCATTCATATCTGAAAATTCAACACCACTGCCAAAGGAAAACGTTCGTATGATATTGTACGGGTCAGTTATGTTTTCATGAACACGGTCTCCCATACCAAGTGATATCATATGTTCACCATGGTTCGATTTGCATAACAATATGCGGTCTCGTCCAGTAGTGATTATTATTTTGTTGTTTGTAACATAGGTTTCAAAAGGCATGAGCATGGAATCGTCTAGAAGATATCTTATGGGCTTTTCTTCACTATAACGAACTGGAAATGTTACAGGTAAGTAGCTTAAGCCCGTGTATATTGTTATTTGATACCACCAGAAATATCCATAAGGTTGATCCTCTGTGTAAGTAGCTGTATACCTGAAAAATTCGTTGTCTCCGACAAACACACTCAACGTTTTTTCGGTATCAGTTTCGGAATAATTTACGGAATCAAACATTCCGGATGACGAGAGTATGCTAGCCAACGAGCTCAATGGATCATCGGAATCAAGGACTGTGATTTTTGATAAGTCCGATTCTGTAGTTGGCTCAGTGAGCTCCACAGTAAACGGTGCTAATCCTGTTATTACCGTCCTTGTTTGCTTATTCATCTTATGCAGCTTATAAAGTGCGTCGTGAATCGCTTTCTTGACCTCTTTACCGTATATGGAGGAATCGATGATTTGTAATTCTTCTTCGATACTTTCTGGATTCCAATTAACAGGGAGTCCACCAGACGCTTCTTCAACGCCATCATATGTATCATCACTCAGTTTCTTCAGTGCCTCATAAATCGGGTGCCGTATTTCAGACCCCCATCTTCCGGCACCAATATCTCTAAGCTCGTTTTTTATATTATTCATGTGATCCCTCCAATTTTAAGCATCGCGCTTATCTGTTCGGATTTATCATATCCGATTTCATACGTTTGTGACGATAGATCATTAAACGGTATATTGCGCTGTTGCAACGGCGCTATGAGATTAGTGCCGTGAACTGAAGACAAAATACGAACAGGTTCAAGAATATCTGGACAGTCTCCCATATCATTACCAAGAAGAGCCAGGTCTAATGCACTTACATTGACCGTTGCTTCCTTCATTTGATCCACATACAAGTAATGCGCAGCCATACGTTCGAGTTCTGATGGCGACACAACATCAGTGCTGGTCAAAATCTTTTCGATTCGCCCATATCTCTGGATCAATGCATCATCTTGAACAAAATATCCGGATTTTGTAAAGGTCTTCGTCTTGCTATAATCAAGTGGGTCATAATGATACACGTACTCGCCATCAGATACTGCCTCGGGAACAATGTGTATATTGTTAGAATCAAGGTATGATTTTGCTTGTGCCTTGTAAAATGTGTCAGATGCAAACACAGGAGCTGACGAATCATTAATCTTATCATACGTATGGGTTACGCTGTTCAAACGATAATATGATTTATAATTTTCAGCCCAGTCGTACGGTTCAAATCGCAGAAGAGAAACAGTCGAATCAAGTACTCCATCGGCGATGCCCAATAACGTGATTGGTTCAGTTACGTTATCTGGTATTACTCTTGTTCGATGGATGGCCATATTAAGTTGTTCCTCAGAATATGGGAGATCAATTCCAGTGGCTTTAAAAGCACACACATTAAGATACAGAGGATATCCTCTTTGTGATTCAGGAACGGTAACCTTTGCAAATTCTATTGCTGATGGTGGTATTGTCGGATCAGTATTATCATCTGCTTTTTTTGACGAAAGAACCCATGCCGGGTTCGTTCCTAGCCGATTTTCTGTTATGACCCACATCGTAGTTCCGGCATACGCTTCCAATGAGGATACGTAATACACTTCTCCAGGTTGTACCTGAAGTGATTTATATTGGTCATCATGATCCGGAAGATCCTCGCTATGGGAATCCCAAACCCCAGTAGCTGAATATGAAGCTTCTTCGACATAGTCAAGCTGTTCATTTTCAGTGTTGATATGGATTCGAAAACCGTTTCCCCAAGCAAGTCCATCGGTATAGTCCTTGTCAGGCCCATATATGATTTCTCCAGTTTGCGGATCGATTACACATAGAGGAATTGACGCCCCAATGGCTGTATTTCCACTACTATAAATCGTTTTTCCTATCGGGAATATCGCATTTGCCATACCGGTTCCGTCAAGTTTCTTGGTGAAGTCCAGAAGATTCACTCCGAATTCTACCTTCGTGATGTCATTTTCCGAAACACTTGTGTCGTATGTTGTGAACCAATCCAGATAAGCTATATCGTCATCATACCGTATTCTCATATGTCCGCCATACTGCTCGCGAAGGCGTTCAATCGATTCGATAGATGACTCGTAGCCAAGTACGAATGGGTTATCAACAAATGCAGAATCCGGAACATCAATCATCCCGCACTGTATTTGGAAATCAGCAGAGCGATATTCGTTATGTTTGTCTAATATATACGTTACTATGGTTTTTGCGATATTGGTACTGGTAGCAGAGATGTCGAATACGTGAGGAATTTGCAAGCTGTCGTTCAGAAATGAATATGCTCCTTCGGCATATACACTAAGTCGATTCTTGAAATCAGTCTCGACCGAGAGAAAACGACCAGTCCAAATAGTTTTTTTTACAGGATTAGCATATTCTATTTTGATTTTGGTAAACATTTTTTCGATCTTGTAATCTGTTTCGTTACGTCTACCCCACGCCACGTTTGTTTGTGGAACGGTGGCTTCGAAAGACCCGGCAGCATCGCTTTCGAGATGTAATGTCGGGTCAATCAAAGCTAACTCTTCAACCGGAGAAGAAGTATCATATATGCACAGTCTGTCATTACCGTTTATAATAGTGATAATGTATCTCATCACAGCCTCCCAGGTCTGAAATCAAGATAGAATGTCGCGGGAAGAAGATTTCCTCCTGCGTCTTTAAATTTATTTTCGAACTGATACGAGATACTATATCCGGGAACTGGTCGTCCTACCGTGAACTGCGGATTGTAATGTTCGATAATGCTTATTCCTGATGATATGTCCTGTTTGTCATTTGACGAAAAGTACTCGAAATATTGTGTATTATCGCCGTTAAGTTTGTAAGAGAAAGACGGCAACTGATCTCCTATTGCGGTCCAATCAACTTCTCCGAGCACTATGGCTTTAATTGTCGGAACCACGGGCATTATTCCAGTAAGAGGTGACGGTAATTCAACCAGCTCAGAAGTGGAACCACCATCTAGAGTCTTTATAAACATATTTTTGTCAGGGATTATGCCATTTACAAAGTCAAATGGATTCCAGAGCCAATCATCAAATGCAGTTGTGAATAGCATTCGTTTGAAGGGGGCAAAATCATAATCTATGACAATAGACGATGTTACTCGTTCCGAACGGAACTGGTTAACTGACAAACGTCCCTCATAAAACCAAGACGGTACATCTTTAAGAATGAGCCGTTTCTTAAACCCATGAATATCGTTCATTATTGTATCATAGGCGATATCCCAAGACCATCCTGTTTCAGATGTATCGACATAGAACTCTAGACTTCCGGCACGGTTATCATACAACGGATATCCAAGTAATGCATCAGTTAGGTCTACGGAACCATTAGTTCCTGGAATTTGTACAAGGTCAGTTTGAACTTTTGGAGGTGAGATGATTGGCACCTCTTTCGGAATAAGATGCCAATCTCTCCATGTATCGATATAATTGTTCTCGTCGAACTGATCGCTTATGGGGTCACCGACAAGTATGGAATGCTCACCACTGTAAGTAACTTGCATTATCAATTCCCCCTTTGTTTAAATGCGGATCGTCTTCCGAGTGCACTGTCCATAGGTGATGCCATAACGCCCACCAGAGTTCCAGTATCCATGACTATCTGCATCTCAGATATCGCATCCTGCATGTAAGACATGTCCTCTCTCAACGCCCGAATCTCGTTTACAACATCAGCATTGGTACTATCCAACGAGCCGATATCAGCAGCAAGTTTTCCTGACAATCCAGAAACTGTAACAGTTTGACGGGAAAGCATAGAGTCGATAGACGATGCTCCATCATACAGAGCAGAGCCATCGAATACCGGTCGTACGCTCGGATCATATACGAGTTCGCCGCTTGAGATTTTGGAAAGGTACTCGAACGGGTTGCCGAAAGCAATAAGGATAGAATCAGACAGAGATCCCATGGTGGCAGTCACCCCATTTGTGCTCTGTGTTATACCGTTTATGAGGCCTTGAACGATGTATTCTCCATTTTGATAAAAGACTTTAGACGGTGACTTGATTTCTTCTTCAGTCTCGAAACTATGCTGTCCTGCTTTGGCAAGTCTAACCATAGCGGCAGAATAACCGTGAGTACCGTCTTCTAATGCCTGTATTGCACCCTCTACGATATACGTAGTGGCATTATACATTCCCGTCTTAGAACCTCGAATCTGGGCTTGAGCTGGGTCGTTAAAGTTTTCCTGAATCGTCTTTTTCGTTTCTTCTTTATTATCAACGATTGCTTCTTGTGCTCCGCCGATTGCTTCGTCAGATGCATCGTACATTTCGTTTCTTCCGCCAGCTATTGTCTCTCCAACTGCTGTTGTATACGTTGTTCCGGTACTGATTACAGCATCTTCACTGAGTACTCCTAATCCGAGTTCATCAGCAACATCATACGAAGAACCGCCACCGCCGTGTTTGAATACGCTAAGAGCGCCATCTTTATAAGCAGTGGCATCATCCTCACCGGACTTAGTTGCTGCTTGAGATTGTTTTGATCTAAGAATGGCGTCATACGCATAACCAGGAAGGCCCTCATATTCCTCTTTTAAAGAGTCGAGTTCAGATTTCTGTTTGTTGGAATTTTCGTTTATATCAGCAGTCAATGATTCAAAGAGGTCTTTCGATTTTGTAGTTCCTTCTTCTGTAGCATCGCTCATTTCACGAATGGATTCTACATAATCTCGTTTTGAGGCATCAGCCTCCTCTGCCAGTTTACGTTGATTCTGAGCCATTGCCATCATTTCATCGGACATGCTGCCAACCTCTTCGCGAACTCTATTTGCTGCTTTGTCAGAAACGGCGCCAACGATCATGGCTATAAGTTCTCCGACAATATTAAGTAATACGTCGGCCAATGCGATGACAACACCCCACAAAGCTGCTGCTATTCGAGCACTGTTCGCCATGATAGCATCTGCCAATCCGTTGATCAAGTTAATCACAAAGTCAAGAAGTCCCATGGCGACATCACCAGCGATGGAACCAAGGAACGCGAGAAGTTTAATGATGAGTTGACCAACAGTATTCAAAACTTGCGGCGATGCTTTCAGTATTGCAGCGCACAATGTCGTTATCATGGCGACTAAAGTCGCTTTTCCTTTGGTTGAGAGATTGGATATCCAGTTATGAAGCGAACTCTGTCCATTCTTCAACGTAGTGCCAATTCTACTAGCTACTGCTGAAATGGTGTTTGCTATTGCCTCAATAACTGGGGATAGCTTCATGATGGCAACGATGATACCGGCAATGATAACAAGCGCAACCACGCCGACCGCGATAGCAGTTGCTTTATGGTTTTCAAGCACGGTAAAGAATGCCGATAAACTGGTAGCTAAGACTCCGATAGCAGGTGCGAGTAAATTTATACCGGTACATACCAGTAAAATACCAGCGCCGACCAGAGCAGCGCCGATACCAGCATAAAGGAACGCTTCTCCGATGGCCTTAAAAGCTTGTGCTGCCCCTGGTATAAACGCAGTTGCGATTCCAAGGATAGCGATAACGCCTACAAAAACACCCATCGCAATAAGAGCTCCGGTCATATCCGGATTACTCATTACAGATGACATTTTCTCCATGGCGTATGATAATACCAATATAGATGCCGATATCATCAAGAATGCGGCACCTACAGAAAGTAAAGTATCTCCAGCAGTATCCGAGTTTCCAGTAATGGCAGTCAAGAAACCTATAACAACGCCTATCGCAATCATTAGACCGCCAAGTGCAACCGCTGAACCAACAAGATGTTCAACATTACCTATTTTAGCAATCGCAGCGGCAATTACCCCGATGGCTACGGACAAAGATAGAACACTCGCGACTACCAGGCCGATAGAATTTTTATTCTTACTTAAGGAGGCGCTAGCAATGGTTACGGCAATACCCAATCCGACAAGAGCTACAAACATAGCACCAGCAGATTCAAGCATCCTGTCTGAACCAAGTCTAGAAAGCAAAGCTATAGCCGCAGAAAGAACAAGAATCGCTGAAGCCGCCCCTACGAACATTACGGCCGATGCTAGCATTTGTGTAGGTTTCAATGCTGTTGTCATGTACATGAGTACGACCATACCACCAAGTATCGCTGTCAAAACTAACAAAGCAGAATCTACATTATCACCGCCTATAGCAGTTATCATGCTCAACGCCGCTGCTATAAGCAATGTTGCGGTTCCCATAGATATCATGGTCGCAGACATTGCCAACAACACGATTGAAACTTTTGCAAAGCTTTCAACACCGTCTGCCATATTTGCAAGGAATAGTGTTGCGCCAAATAATGCAGCTATTCCTAGCACAACAAGAAGATATGTATTTGAATCTACTTTACTAGCAGTAAGCATGGACGCAGCAGATGCTATCATTACACTTGCACTTGCTATTGATAATATTATTCCAGACATTGCCGCCCCGATAGCACTTACTGCCGCAGCAGTTGCGAGAAGTTTAGAAGGTTTCGTGTCAGTTGCCATATTTGTAATGAGGGCCACACCTGCCATCATTATTCCTAACATTACGATTACTATACCAAATGTGTCGGTATTCATAGTAGACATTATGGCAATACCGCCAGACATAGCTAAAACAGCAGCTCCGATAGAAATAAACAGAACTGACATAGTGGCGAGTACCGCCGGAAGTTTTGTAAGGGTCTTCTGATCGATTTTCTGAAGTTCGCCTATTATGGCGTTCATCATTATCGTCAACACACCCATCATTCCGGCGAGGGCGAGAAATGTCTCACCGTTAGCAGCATTACTCTTCTCGATTATGGCAAGTGCGATGCTAAGCAACGCTATAGAACCGGAAAATGCGAGTAATGCGATGGCTACAGAATATATGGTTTTGGATAACCCAAACGCAGAAGACAGGGCGCCCATGGCACCTTTTATCGTCTTCTCTGATTTAGAAATGGTTTTTGAAGTTTTAGCCATTGCGTTTATGATTATCGCAATAACAATCATCACACCGACCGCTTTATAAAGTTGGTCATCTGGAATCTGCGATAGTATCACAAGCGATAAAGCAACTATCGCCAATGAACCGGCAATAGATGTGATATCTAAAACGTTTCCTGCTGACTCAATGGCGCCGCCCATACTATCGAAAAATTCAGATATAGATTTCGGGATTTTGCCGATGGACGATACAACCCCAGAAAGGCTTTTTATGGAATCCATAAAGTCGGTAATACCGATTATCGCTCCAGTAGCGATTCCTATTTTTGCGACCTCACCCCACTTTATTCCCATAATCCCATCAATAACACTATTTACAAAATCAGTGAATGTTTTTGGGGTTTCCTCGTTATCGTCGGTTATTCCTTTCATGCTGTCGATGATTTCTTTGATACTAGACAAGAGTGGACTATCCTTAAGCGTTTTCGTATCTTTCCCTGTCAAAGCGTCATAAATCGTCGAGAAGAGATTTTTTATGGCTGTAAACAAGCTACTTTCTTGTACAGACGCGACGAATGTCTTGATTTTCTCAATTCCGGATGAAATATATGGAGAAATAAAATTAAAGACACTCTTGATCTTGTTAAACACTGTCTTTACAATTGTAAATATCTTAGTAAAAACATTTTGAATTTTAGCCGCAGTTTTATCGCTAACGATGAGCTTAGAGCTTGCGTCTGCTATAAGTTTAGTTAAGCTTTTTGTTTTGGACGAAACTGAAGTAATATTGATGTCGAATACTGAAGCAAAAGCATTTATAATCGGTTTTGCGATTTTTTCTATCGCGCGTCCAATATTTTTTGCCGTGGTCCACAAATCAGACAACGCTCCAGTAATATTATCCAAAACGGATTTAAGTTTCGCTTTTCTAACGTCTCGTGCTGCTTTACCCTGCGACTTTGCCACAGATTTCGATGCTTCCTCGACTTTTATAGACGCTTTCTCGAAATCCCAGCCTGCTGCTACGACCGAGTCGACGTATGCCTGAACATTCTTAGCGTGCTGCTCTCCTTCTTTGCCGTCGCCAAACGCTTTAGCAAGCGCGCTCATTCGTTGTTGGCCGTTACCGTAAGCACCATTATAGATGATGTCTTTTGCCGCCTGAGCTTCTTCGGCACTCACAAGAAGCGTCTTCGTAGCATCATTGATGCCTTCAGCTGCCTCTTCAGCAGAATCACTATAGACCTCTTTTATGAGATTGAAGAAGTCTGTGATCTTTACAGTTACAGAATCGACCTTTTCTACGATCTTGTCAAACCAGCCAATATCGACTGATTTAATCATAGCGGAGAATGCATCGATTCCAGATTGCCACATCTCGGAAAAATGGTCGCCAAACGTTACTGTACGACCATCCATTCCCTTGAGTATTTGATCGTAAGCAGTGGCACTAGCAGTTATCCCGTTATACTGTTTCTTAATTTCCTCGAGAGTTCGCGGAACTTTAACGGATTTAAGCTTATTTTTGAACTCATCAATGCGTTCTGTAAGTGAAATAAAAAGAGTATTTGTTTTGTTGATGATTGGGGATGCAAAGATCTCACCGACTCTGGACAAAGCGGCTTTCATGTTACCAAGAGCGCCGGTAAATGTCTTGTTAGCCTCTTTCGCATGTTCGCCAAAAGCGTCATCCATGGCAAAAGCGAATGTCTGGAAGTCGATTTTACCTCTGGAGACCATGTCGCGGACTTCTTCTTCCGTGGTACCCATGACTTCAGCGAGCTTTGCCGCAGCGTTCATACCTCTAGAAGAAAGCTGAAGCAACTGATCGCCCATCAAACGACCATTACCAGCAACCGTTGTGAAGATTCGTGCGATATCCTCATAAGAGGAGTTTGTCATCGCAGCAACACCAGAAATGGCTCGCAGTGATTTATGCATGGCCGTCAGGTCTTGACCATTAACAGTTTCGAGAGTTTTCTTGAAATCAACACCAGACGCTGCCAACTGAGAAGCTGCTGAAGCCGCGGCATCAAGACCATAAGCGGTGTCTTTAACGCCGTAGCTAACCGCTTTCTCGACTTCTTCCCATGCGAATCCAAGTCCTTCGATCTGGAATTGCGCATTGGCAATATTCATGGCTCTGGACCAACCACCAGACTTAATCTGACCGATGGTTGCGGCTTCGAGCTGTTTTACAGAGCCAGCAATGCCATTAGTTATTTGATTAATGGCATTTATTCCGATGATACCTAGAGTCGAGAATCGTTTCTCAATATTAGATATGGCGCGCTCCATAGAAGCAAAGTCAACTCGGTCTATTGATCGTTGTACATTGTCTCCGCCTTCAATAGCTCCTCTGAGTTTGAGTTTCTCATTGAGTTTATCGAGTGTAGACATGGATTTTGATACACCAGATTCAAATTTGGCGTTGTCAAATCCCATACGTACTATTTTATCGTCGTATTCTTTGTTGGTCATTTACCAGTCACTTCCTTCCAAATGGTATCCGCCATTTCTTTAAAAAGCTTTTCAATGATAGGAGTAACGAAATCGTTGCCTTCTACGAATCCTCCATTTCTGGTAGCGTGACCGTATCGAATAAGGATTACGATGGGTGTAGCACCAATCATAGAGCTGTTACAGAAGTTTATAGACACTTGACCGTTTTCTTCAACGATTTCATAGTACCAAGACGAAGCAGTCACTCCGGTCTTCTTCGGAGTCGCTGAGGCAAGAAGCTCAACTCCTTTTTCTCCGTATTTTTCAAGTTCTTTCTTCAGATTTCTTTTCTTCGTTCTCTTAAAAAATCCTTCAATATTCTTGAAGTTACCGGATTGGGATATTGTTATCAAACTTCTTGCCATGGCTTACTCCTTATCGCTTGGCACGCTTTGCTCGTCTCGCCTGATTTATAGAGTGGTGTTCACGAGCAGACGCAGCCTTATTTCCGCCTTTATTCTTTGACGGTTTCTGATCGATATTCACTATCCGGATGAGTGTTAGCAATCGATTTAAATGCCATTTCTGATATTCTGGAGGTATTCGAAGTTCCACCATCCATGCATATATCAAATCTGCTGTGAGAAATCTCGAAGACGGTCTCACTGTCGGGTCGTCTTTGATAACTGCTGCTGACATCTTTCGGTCCATGTACGACCGTATCTGATTACATACATCCGTCGGTATGTTCTTATACACTTCAGGATCGACGTTCTGTGTTATTGTCATGCAACGAACATAATCATTAAACTCGTCGATAGTATGCTCTTTATTTAAGAACGGTTTTTCCCATTTTTGTTCCCATTTTGAAAGAGATACTAAAGAATGCTCGATCGTAAATGTTGCACCTTTAGTGTAAGAGAACATTCCGGTTTTAGGATCGAATAGTTCAACAACAGGTATTGTCACTAAAAGTGGCATCGTCAGTGTTGTGCAATAGACGGAGGATATGCGTGACCTGTATCTCCGTTTTCAGATTCGGCTCGTTCCCGTACTTCTGCCGGGATAACACTATTGTAGAAATTAACAGCTTCTTCCGGATTATTCAGGAATTCCGTATAAAGTTGACTGAATGCATTTGTCTGAGCGAAAAGATTTGCAAGATGGCCACGAACAGGATCGTCTTTTATAAAGTATTTTCCATCTGCCGACTTTTCGCCGTATGTCAAAAGGATGAGCTTCTTAAAGAGTGCCATTACTTCAGGAATGTTCTGACATTCGATAATTCTCTTACCGTACTCGCTAAGACCGCCATCCATAGAACTTTCCATTTCTAAAAGTTCAGATTCCATAAGATTGAAGTAGAACGTTTCTTCACGCTCTTTGCCCTCGAAATCTTTATATTTGATTTTCTTTGCGTACATTTTCCTTTTCTCCTTTACAATCCATAACAGACGACGGTGCGCGCCTCACCGCCGTTTAGGGGCATGTATATGAAACGAACAGCCTGATACGGCCATCGTAAAACAAAGACACCACGGCGCGCGGACAGTGTCATCATAACCGGTATAATTAAATTAGGACTCGACTCGTTTATAGTACTGACCAGTGACGAATTCCGGAGCGGAATCCTGGCGAGCGATGAGAGTATACTTGTCACCGTACTTTGTATAGTACTTGGTGTAGTATGCATCATCCCAGTCATCCGGTTCAGAATTGAGAGCAGTATAGGTATAGGTTGTTCCATACGTCTCGACGATTTCTGTTGGTGTGGGAATCGTAGAATCTGCCGAGGAAGAACCATGAACCTTTGCAAGGAGCGCCGCCCAATCAGTCGGATCCATATTTTCTTTCTTGAAGATGAAGTGAGAAGCCGGCTTGTATCCAGGAACATTCACAGAAGTCGTACTGCACTCCCAGGAAAGCGGGGACACGTCTGGAGACTCGTTTACGGTCTCATGATTTACTTCGGACGGAGAGCAGGTTGCATTATAAACAAGATGCAGTTCTTCACTGTAATCCATACCGAGCGTATCATTGCCTACAGTATTCATATAAGCGAGAGCAAACGGACGACGATTCTGCTGACGAACAACTACACCCGGACCAATCTCTGCGGCGCCATCACATGCATCGAATTCCTTCGGTGAAGCATAGGCTTCAATCGTGAAACCGAACTGTTCAGCAGAACGAAAGCTGCCATACTTAGTATCGTTTGCATAAATATCGGTAGCTTCTGCACCACTAGGAGACTCGTTCACGGCGGACACACCGTCCCAAGCTACACCGTTAGCATAACCGCTAGCCGCATCCGGATCGGACACGAAGAGTACGACCTTATGGATACCGAGTGTATACTTTTTTTTACCGGAATCATCCCAAATAAGAGCACTAGGCATAATATATACCTCCTTAGTAATTTATTGTGAATACCCAATGATTAAGATTATCAGCGATATAGGCTCGAACAAATGAAGCGTTATAAAACTGATTAAGCTTATCCACATATTCACTATCTGGATCTTTGTCTATGAGTATTAATTCATACTGTTTTTGTGAGGCGTATACCCTGTTATTGGCATAGGTATTGTCTATATCAGACATCTTATACCGAATAGCAGGGTATCGCATTTTCACTTCTGCTGGGGGCTGGAAATATACATTTCCATTACCGAGTAGCATTTCCAATTCAGTCTGGAGTGTAAGACGATCATGCATTATACACTCCTCCAATCGAAAGTATCAATCTTGGATACTGAACTTCAACACTTTTTATTTCCCATTTAACCCCCATATAAACGATATACTTCATGAAATGGAAATTCCTAAAGGCATAGTCATTGGCAACGACACTTATTTTATTATTGATAACTAAGTCATCATTGACTTTATCTGAAGTCGTGTTGGCGTTAAAACGAGATTCTAATGTATTACCATAGTATTCTCGTTCTATGATACGTTCGGTAAACACACCTGGCTTCGACTGGTATTGTTCAGTAAAGCCTATGTTGCCGTGAAACTTTGCCATTTTGAAAATCACCTCATATTAAATATCGTCGGGTGCTTCTTCGCAGATTAAGCCACTAAGTTCGTAAACTTTGGTGACATCAGCGTATCCCTCTTTGCTCGCCACGACGGTGATAGTCTGCGAGCTCTTGTCCGCGATACGACAGACACAGATACCGTCAGCATCCAGAACGCTCGGATTGGTGATGGTAACCGTGATCGTGACGTCGTCGACATCCGGAACGCTTGCGTGGATCGCAAGATAGTTGCCGGAATCCTCGCCCGGATTGAATGCGGTTGAATAATCGTCGATGTACTTCAGGGTACCGGTGATAGCGTTACCGCTTACAACGATATCATCCTGAAGATCATCAACGGTATATCCGAACAGATTCTCGGACGGATCAATGTCGACGTCGACGGTCAAGCCACTCAAGGGTTTTCCGTCACATCTTCTTCAAGCGCAATCGCAGACTTGATTCTGGTCAGAGCGCCGGAGAGACGAGTCTCGATGAGCTGCTGATAGGTATTGAAGTTGAGATCAAAGTCCTTGAAGCTGGTGATCTCTCCGCCCTTGGTTGAGCCGATCTCGTAGTCGCTGAGGTCAACAAGCAGACCGAGGAGCTTCTTGGTCACATCTTCGCTGTCGACAGTTACAGTACGAGTCTTGTTCTCGAACTCTTCGGCGGTGTAGATGTTGCGAACGTTGAGAGTACGAGCCAGATCGGAAATACCGTCATAGATACGACGACCATTGAGATCACGAGCAAGCAGCATAACGTTGAGAGTATGCGGCGAGCAGATGAAGTCGATCTTGCCAGAACCCTTATAGGACTCGCGAGCATACAGAGCTGCGGTAACGATTGCTTCTGCGTAGATATAGTTCTCGCCGAAGTTCGCCTCGGTGTCGGTACCCTGAATCTCAGCACGAGCTGCTTCGATATCAACATCAGCGTGGATGGTGTAGAGCTCATCATCTGTCCAGATCGGACGAATATGATCGTCATGGATCTTGTGCGGATCGCTGTCTTCGCGGTCGTCGCCGATGGTGACTGCGCATGCGACTTCCTGATTGAGCAGGAGCTTCAGGATATCATACTGATAACGAACGATGTCGAAATCAGTAATATCGATGACACTGTCGCGCGGAATCTCATCCAGCACGTAAACTGTCTGCGGATCAGTAGTTCTATTCAGAAGCTTGAAGTTACCGACCTTTGTCTTCTTACCGCTGTTTTTGTCGCGGTTATAACCCTTACCTCTCGGTTCGCCGGTGTTCGTCAGATCGCGGATATCGGTCTGGCGAGTACGAATACGGCTGAATGGACTCTTGTGGGTACCGTTCATGACTGCGGTAATCCAGCCCTGATCAGTAGTAACGATTTCCGGAGCACCCGGGCGAACGTCCTTATAATCCGGGAACAGGACTTCCATAGTCTCGGAATCCCAGCCGTGAGCAAGGATATCCTCGTTGTTCTGTGCATAAATCTCCATCGCGGTCTTCAGAGTACCGACGGAGCTGTTCTTCGCGAGCTTGATGATTTCGGCGCCGTCTTCATGCGACAGGACATTCTGACGCTGGGTAGCCGAACCGTCAAATACATTGTGCTTCACTGTATCTTCCTCCTCTTTCTTGGAATTCTTTTCGCGCTCTTCTTTGAGAGCTTCTTCAACTGCGACACCGACGATAGCAGCCATAACAGTCTGCTGCTTTTCAGTCATCGAATCAACGACGTCCTGAACGGTCTCGGTATCTTCTGATTTGGTCTCTTCGACCTTCTTCTCTTCTGGTTTGCTCACTTCGGTTTTCGCCTCCTCAGTTTTGGTTTCTTCGGGTTTCTTTTCCTCTTTGGTAGCATCATCTGCGTGCCACAGCTCGATGTATTCGCCGGTTGTGATTACACCGCCGGACGCTTCATCTTCGTCGTCACCGTGGGCGAAGACATCCTCGATCTTTGCACCGGGATTTGCTCCGGCGAGAACGAGACTCACTTCCACGATTTTGCCATGGATGACATCAGAGCCCTGATGCTTCAAACCGCCGGCGTAAATGGACAGTGCGTCGAGATCACCATTCAGAACGGCTTCTTTCGCTGCCTGACCCTGCTCAGAGTTATTAAACTTGCAATATGCTCTAACGCCTTCCGGTTCATTCTTAAGCAGGGCATGCCCGAGAACGTGGAACGGGTCGTCGTGATTATGACCCCAACAAAGCGGAACCTTAGTGCCGTCCTGCTTAGCAAAAGCGTTCTCGCGAATCGTTCTGCCGTCTGTGCACAACAGGTTGTTCTTTGTAGCCCAGCCTCGGAAATCATACGTTTCCTGTTTCATTTTGAACTTTTTCCTCCTTTAACAGATTTTGCAACACGTTAGAGCCAGTTGCCTGCTCTGATTTGGGTCCGGCATCAGTTTTCTCAGCTGTTTCGTTGAGATTTCTGTTGCGGAGTTCATCCGATTTTGGATCTTTGCTCGGTCTCATACCGGCAAACTGTCTGATTTCGTTCGGGGTTGCGATCTCGCCTCTGATGAGCTTATCCGACAAATCCGCAAGCTGAGTAACAGTGATGAGCTTGAACGGGTCGTGGAACGATCTCACAGCCTGACCGCGAGTTCTTGCATTCTTTGTTAAGAATTTCCGAGTCATTTCGACAGTAATAGCAGCAAGTATCGGCTCGATTGTTCGGTTGTAGTAATTAACCATCGCTTTGTCGTCCGCGGAACCGTCTAATATCGCCTGAGTGATACCCAACTGGCTGTATAGCATGCTTGTCAGATACTCAATCTGGGACATCAGATTATTCTCAATCGGTCGATTAAGCTGAATAATCTTTTCCGAACTATCGGCATAAGCTACGCCGTACTTGTTGTTAATAAGCTGATCCTCGATCTGTTTGCGTCTCTTTTCCGCCTGATCTTTCTTGATTTCAGATCTGGTAGCATAGGGTAACTGGATTATAAGATCCAATTTACCAGAGCTGTTACGATCATCAATGACATCAAGAAGTGCGAGCTTTCGGACAAGACGCTGAAGAGTAGAATTCGGTTCGTTCATCACCGCATAAAACGGGTTTTCGATGATAGCAACCATATTCTTAGGGAGTGTAATCTGTTCGTATTGGCTGGTTCTGTCATTGAACAAATCAACCTTAACATAATCGGGATACCACTCGAGAATCTTGGCGGTTCTCATCGTCAAGACGTCAAATGCTCTTCCGTCTTCCGGATCATATCCCGGATCGTCATCCGTGTCGATTGGAACAATCGCTACACATCCCTCGTCGAACAGGGACAGTACAACATCCCGAATGAATGATCGCGCTGTCTGATCCTTATTCGCTTCTAGGGTCAGACAATTGTTCAAACCGGAATTCTTAGTTTCAAGATAACGACCATCCGGATCGTTAATAACATGCTTGATATCGTTTTGAGCGACATCAACAGCGATTCGATTATAAATCGCAGAGATGATAGAACGCTCGTTTCCTCGTGTGAGACGAACTCTGTCTGGACGATACGACCAGCCAGGACCCAGATCTTTATATTCCTTTGTCGGACTTCGACTTGTAAAGGCGTTCCATGCATGTTTCAGCAGGTTGCCAAGTTTATATTCCATTTTGAACTTTCACCTCACTTGCCGAAGCCGAACTTTTTCATTATTGCCTTTCCAGCTTCGACCGCCGCTACTTCAGCCTCTCCGACTTTTGCCATTCCGTCGAGAACTGCTTTACCGGCGCCCTTTCCGACAGGCGCTACCTTCTTTGCAACTTTTTCAACGGTATCTATAGCATCCGCAGCTACTTTAATCGGCTTTGTCTTTGCGCCTGCATCAATGACCTTGTCAGCGGCTCCTTTCACTTTATCAACGACTTTGATTTCAGCGTCGCCGACTTTGGTAAGGGTATCGGCCGCTGCTTTTCCTACAGATTTGGAAACCTCTTTAGCGGTTTCTTTTACAGTCGGCATAGACTTCTTAATCGCCTCTGTAACCGCGTTTGCAGTCTCTTTAGCCACAGCTCCGGTGAACTTAGCAGCACCAGAAACAGCTTTCTCAGCAACCTTCTCGAGCGTTATGTTGTACTTCTTACGAAGATAATTCGCACCAACGGCTGCCGCAGTAATAACCGCAGCCGATGCAATTGTCTTAACAGCAAAACGAGCCATTTCGGCTTCAGCGGCTTCTCTTGCTGGGGATTTACCCTTTGCTTTCTTTTCAATCTCCTTACGATTTGCTACGAATGCGAGTTCCTCGTTTGTGAGGCTTTTCGGATTGCGCTTGGAAAGCTCTTTATAGCGAAGATAATCGTCGGTACGCGTCTTGTTCTGCTTATGTCGTGTTATGGCACGCCCTAGCTTGGAACTAGCAAATTGCCCATTACTTGGATCATGATTCGGGTTGAAATGTACGAGATGTAATCCATTCGCTATGATTTCATCAGCGGTCATTTAATCACCTCATTCGAACGCGTCTCGATTGAGCTTGAATGCTACGAACGCATCCATCATAGCAGCCACCGCATCAATCTTGGCGTCTCGTCGTTGTTTATATAATTTTCGGTTTCCATTCGTATCTTCGAGGGTTATACAGTTACCCATTGAAAATGTCATGAGTGACTCATCAAACAACAAAAGCCGCTCCTCAGAAAGCTTTTTCAACTCTCCAAGAGGAACGGACTCGGTTTTGGCACCCTGTATTACTTTTTCGATTCCGAACGGACCGTTATCGCGAGCCCACCGTTCGATGAACTCTTTTGCATTATATGGGTCATATCCGACGCAGCGTACATCGTAATTAACACTATCGATATAATCAGAAAGATCCTCATATACCTCGTTCATGTCAAGGACTGCGCCCTCTAGCACGACGAGACTTCCTTCTTCCATAAACTCTTCATACTTTTGACGAGCTGAAGAGTGAAGTTTGGACATCGTGAGGGATGTTATGTAGTTACGTGTCTTAACGCCGAATGCCTCTCTTTGAAGTGGGAATAAGAACGTGAACGCACAGAAGTCATCGCCCTGAGAAAGGTCGCAACCCATTGCACAGGGCATCTGCCAGTATTCTCGTTTGCGGTGAGGCAAAGTTTCTTCGTACGTGAAGAAGAACGTATAGCCTTCCATCGGAATTCCGAATCTCTTAGCGAGGATATCGTTACGAGCAGACGGAGCTTTCTCGGCTCTTTCGACTTCCTGCTTGTAATCCTCGTAAGTGACGGTGTGACCAATATTCGGTTGCGCCTTAACCCACATGTCGGGGTTATTGACCTCGTCAACGCTGTCAAGTTTATACCACCAAATCGAGACATGCGGATTCTTATATTCGCCACGGAGTATTGACATCAACTCCATTTTGATTGTGTCGCCAGGTCCGTTTCTTACAGTACCCTCAGACGACATCGCGATAATCCACCAGTCAGGATTTTTCTTCGCACCCTGTTCGATAGCAGCGATCGGATCTTCTCGAATCGGACAAGAAAGCCACTCGTCAAATGTGGCATACTTGTCTCGGCGTCCCTGAAGCTTCGGGATGCTCATAGGTCTGACTTCGAGAATGGAGTTCGTAATTAGCGCCTCAACGCCTTTTTTAGTAGACGCTAACATCGGACGGTTCGCTCTGTTGCCCGTCGTGTTCTGGATTGAGCCGCGAGTCATCATCTTAAACAGAGGACCTCTAGCTCGAGCGATAGCGGTTCTGAACGGCGCAAGCATCTCGTCGGCCTGTGCCATTGTCGGAGCGACTGCTACCTGCTGAGTGGTTGTGGTGTCACAAACAAGTCCGTATGCCTGATTACACTCGCCGTACAGCGACTTCGCTCCGCCTCTTCCGAGGATGAGGAACTGCTTGTTAACGAGGCGCTTTTTAACCCGTTTCCACTTGAAGTGTCCTCCGCGACCGTTTTTCATCGGAACCCAGACTTGTTTGTTTACCAGTTCGTACCAGCCGTATAAAGATTCGCCCCATAGCTTGAACGTATCAAGGAGCTTGAGTTTCGAACCGTTAGTCAATGTTAACTCATTCTCGCAGAAACGAATCCATCCTTCAACTGGTTCCGGATCGTAATAGAACGGCGGAAGCTTGCCTCTTCTCTTCCACTTAGGATTGAGATTAGAGTTTTCGATGAGGTAATCGATACGGTTCATCTCGAGAGATATTGTCTCGCAGACCGGTATTTCACCACGCAAGACTTTCTCTCGGAAGGCGCCGTAATATTTAGGGTAAACTAAAGAGTTGGTGCTCATTTAAGCATCACTCCTCGTCTTTTTGTTGGCGGGCTTGTTCTCGCTTATGAGATTTATACATGTCAACAAGAGTCATTCCGCCATATATCGCAAGTCCTGTTTTTAACGCTTTCGCGCCTACTTTTAACGGGTCAACTCCTAATTTGACATCGATACCAGCTCCTTGCAAAGCCGTAGTTCCTATATCAGCCAATACCGAGCTTACTGCTATAGAACCGGCAGCAACAATCGTTCCACCGATTATAGATCCTTTTAACTTTTGTTTTTGTCGATCAGATAAAGCGCTCTCTCCGGTCTTGTTTTGAAAACTTTTTACGGCTTTCTCTCCATACTTATCGATCATATATTCCCGGGTATTAGCGGCTGCTTTTTTGATCTCCCGGTCGTCTTTAGACGACACTTTTCCCTTCCTATATGCCGAATTCCATCCGCTACCTCTATTATCATATCCGTTTCTTCCAATAGTTGTAACTTTAGATGCCTCGTCTGAAATTTGAGATCGGAAATGTTCATCCATGTCCTTTTTCATTTCACTATGCTCTTTTCGTTTAGCCATGGCTTTTCCAAATTTAGATTTTGAGAATCTTCCAGTGCTTGGATCATGATTTTGGTTAAAATGCGCAAGCTCGGTCTGGGACGCGAGCATCTCTTCATACGTGATTGTAGGCATATGTCTCACTCCTTTAATTTCTTAATCGCAACCGCGATACCGAGCGCGGACGACGTTAATGCGAGGGTAGGACCGGCGTATTCAAGTATTGTCTGAACTGCTTCTCGTCCTTTAGACACTTCTTGTGTACGCTCGCTCTTCAGTCGATTATACGTATCTTCCATCTGCCAACGATTGATTTGTGCACGGAGTTCTGTATCAGACATCTTCGAAAGGTCAAACTTCTTTGTCTTCGGTCTTGTGATACGTTCGATATCAGAAGCAGAACGAACAAGCTTCTCTCCGGTTTCAGATATCTTTTGAAGATTCTCTGTGTCCTCACGAGCCCAGCGATTCGGATCCTTGAGTATGGTTTCCTCGTCTTCGGGTTTTACACGTTGGTCTTTCTTCTTAAGGCGGTTCTTCTTGACTTCTGATGTGTAACGAGCCTCGCCTCTTTCGGTCAGTGTCCCGTCGTCACGAACGTACTTATCCTTTCCGAACTTATATTTCTTCTCGCCGTATCTCGGAAACGGGTTGCCGCCTTTAGCCTTTGTAAATTGTCCGGTCTTCGGGTCGTGATTCGGGTTGAAGTGGATAAGGACGGAACGAGGGTCGTCATAGTATGTTTTATCCATTTTGATTTTTCACCGCCTTTTTATTCATATGATCGCGAACGAGCTGGTCTCCTATAACAGCAAGCGCCGCAACGACAGCCGCTCTTCGGATCGTGGTTCGGGTTGAAGCGAACCAAATAAGCTTCTCTCATTTTATTCACCTCCTTCATCGCGTTCGTTTTCACCTGCTTCGAACTCCGCCTGTTCACGGATACGCCACTCATATTCGTCACGTTGCTTTTCCATAGCTTGAGCAACCGCACCGATAGTTGGCGGATCGAAAAGGAGACGAACGCTAAGAACCACAAAACTTGGAATAAAGTTCTGACAATCGTTGTCTCCGAAAAAGTCTCCCCACGTCGCTGTCTTGTCACTTATATGAAATCCACTTTTCGGTCCAATCCCAAACTGAGTGAGCTTTGCGAGAACGGAGTTGATATGCATGATGATCTCGTCATCGAATGCCTCATCTTCTTCGATAATTCCACCGACGCCCTTTTTCACAGTCGTTAGGATACTTTGATCGGTCATGTTCATCCTCCTTCTCGAATAAAAAGAAAGAGACCGTGCATCGGCACGACCTCTTGTCGAATGTGTTTGAAATCAACAGAGGGCACATTCTACCCTCTCTCCTCATAAAAGCGGATGTTTTTTTCGCGTGGGCTTTCATCCGCTTACAAAAGAAAAAAAAAAGAATCAGTGCGACTCCAGTCTTTTTGCCATTGTAGAAATCGCTGTAATAGCAATAATATTTAATAACATATTACACACCTCCTTCTCATTATACAAGGTACAAATTTTACGAAGCTATTGACAGCTAAGACAATATGTTGTATAATATGTATAAATAATCCAAACAGGAGGTTGTAAAAATGGATATTATCAAGAGCAAATCTGGTTCTGAACTAGAGTTATTACAATCGAACGGTCTCATAAATATTGAAGGTGTACCACACCCGTTTGATCTTAGCGACACAAGGAGATTTGTTAAGGTCGATTCCGCCGATGGATTACGAATCCACGCATTAGCGTCACAGGCTCCAAGCGCAGTAGCGGCAATAGAATCGTCTAAAATGTATACTGTGCGGTTCCCCGAAAATATCAGCGGGAAACTCTCCGAATTGAAACAGGGTGGCTACGGTTCTATGTTAAAAGGAAAAGATGGTAAATTCGTGGGGTCCACTTCATTTTTTGAAGTTTCGCCTGTGGCAACTGCCGCTCTCGGAGTATTTACGGTTATGGCCATCGCTTCTCAACAATATTTTCTCACCAAGATAAATGATAATCTTAACATTATAAGTCAAAAGGTTGATAAGGTTCTGGATTTTCTTTATGGTGATAAGAAATCAGAACTTATATCCGAAATATGTTTCGTTCAGCGCGTTATACGGGATTTTACATCGATCATGCGCCATGAGTCACAGCAAACTGCAACGATAATAGGTGTTCAGCAATCAGAGAAAATTGCCATGAAAGATATTGAGTTCTACATTCAGGACCTAGAAAAAGAGGTAAATACTGAATTCAAGAACGGACAAGAGCTTGTTAAAGTAACTCAGACGGTTATGCAGATTTATGAAAGCCTAAATGCTTCGTTACAGTTATACGTCATGTCTACAATTCTTGAGGCATACCTCTCACAAAACGGTGACGATTCATTCTTAGAGGGGATCGAATCCGATGCCGCATTATACACAAACAAATGCTTCACTAGAATGCTTGGTTCGATTTCCATTTTGAAAGGGCGCGTCGATTCATTCAAAGCGGAACGGAAATTCGACAAGGTTCCGATCTCAAAGCAATTAACAGAATTGACGAATTCGTTAAACGGAACAAAAGCTCTTGAATTGCGGGACTCAATAACAAAGGCTATAGAATCGATGATTAGTGCAAAAACGTTTGTAGTAACGGAAAAAGGAGATGTGTATTATCAGTTGAATGCATCGTGATACAATAGGCAGACCTGCGCGCCGCAACGCCTCGGCCGTTAACCGATACTGATGCATAGCGATTGCGACGGGCGGTTTCTGCCTGAGTGGGCTCTCTGGGACTCGAACCCAGGACCAACCGGTTATGAGCCGGTAGCGACTAACCAACTGCGCCAAGAGCCCTAAAAAGAAAAAGAGGAAGTCTCGTAGTGAGGCTTCCTCGATTTGTTTTTATTTGTTTTTTCGATTCTCCGCTTCTTTCTTTATCGCTTCTCGAATCATTTTATGATCGGCACATTTGGTCTCTACGTATATGTCAACCACAGCTTTGTCTGTTTCTTTTTCGTTTTCAGTACCGATTCGCATGTATGCTTCAACTGCGTTTTCGAACGCGTTATCCATATTATCACCTCTTTCTTTACATTGGTCCATATTTGATTTGGTTCAGTAATTTTTTGATATCAACATTGCCTCTCTCATTATTGATGGATGCTAATTCTTTCATATGTGTCGGTAGTTCAGTGACACCCTCCTTTAAAAGTGTTTTTAATGTTTTAGTCTTTACTGCTCGGTTTACTTCAATCTCCCCCTTTTTAATGACTCCACTTTTCGGATCAAGAAGAATTATAGGTGACTGAGCTAGTTGATCTTTTATGTCATGATAATCGTGAAGTGCGTCATATCCGGCGTCTTTAAGTGCTTTCGTAAACATGTCTGAATCTTTTCCACGCTTAACCATAGCATAAACGCCAACGTAGAAATCGTCATTACCACGCTCGCCAAGAGCCTGTCTGAATGCTTTTTCGATAAAATCGGGCGAACAAAGACCAAGAAATGGATTTCGTTTGCGAGCTTCTGCGACGAGAGTATCAGTAAGCGCCTTCTGGTATTGTGGATTCTCTTTCCATAAAGTATCGAAAATCTGTCTAGCTTTCTGTTCTGTCGGAATTTTCAAATCCTTAATAGCTTCATATGACGCATCGTATCTTTTACCAGTACCAGCCCAGTCGGCAAGCATGGTCATGTATACAGCGCGATCTTTCGGTTTATATGCGCCATATGTTATGCCACTTTCTTTCGATATATCCCTTCCGGCCATGCCTTCCATTCTATGAATGATCGTTCCGGCCTTTAGTATTTCAGTCTCTTCATCAATGGCTTCAGTCATGACGTCCTGGAACTGCTTTTTATCGGTAACACCGGCATCAAGAAGGCCTTTGATTTTTTCAGTCGCGTGGAGACGTTGTGCAATGATGATACCAGCGGTTACTCCAACCGCTGCAACGGCGCCTATTGTAGCGATTTTAAGAGCTTTCTTTTGCTGTTCGGTTAGCCCTTTCTTTTTACTGCTAGGCTTATCACTCTGGATGCCCATCTTTTCTCTGATTCGGTCTTTCTTGATACCTTCTCGCATTTCGTTTATCATCTTATTATACGACTTACTTCCTTGTTTGTCAAGCTTTCCTCCAGAATGTCCTCCTTTCTTATCCGTAAACTGTCCGTTATCAGGATCATGATTCGGATTGAAGTGAATCAAGACTGCTCTAGGATCATTTGTGTAGTATGTATTGTTCATTTCAAATACCTCCCATTAAAAAAAAGAGACTGACCGGGAATCGGACCCGGATGCTTGCTGATTACTCAGTCGTTCCTTCAACTCTAGTCTCTTCATTATAATCCTTGTAATTTTTGCGTATTACTTCCACGGATACGTATCATTGGGTCTACGCTCGATAAATCTATTTTTTGATTTACCAGGCTAAAATCACCGTAGTGAATCGAACCCTGATGCTTGCTGGTTACCCAGTTGTTACTTCAACTCTAGCCCCTCCATTTTTCTTCATTATAGACTCTGAAAAAAAAAATATAAGTGTCTGAAAAGTACGAAAGGTTCTTGATACCGCTTGTCCTTTAGCATTCCCGTGCAACTCGCCATTTAATAGCAGCTATGGTTTTTCTATAAAAATGCTTACCATAGCATTATTCGAGAGCCGGTTGGTCGTCGCCCATATCAAGAAACTATCTCAATCTGTTTAGGTGCTTCCTTTCTTCCTCTTCATTATATTCCTTGTTATTTTCGCGCATCAACCAAACATAAACGGATTCATACCCATTGTCATTGACAGGCTAGCACAGCGATTTGCTTCCTGAATCGACTGTTGGACAAGTAATTGATTCTGTATCTGCTGATTCGTAATTTGCTGATCGTTAATTATTTGCATATACTGCATGTTTCTCATATTATTCATCGTATCGTCGACACGAACGTGACCATCGTGTACTGCTTCTTTCAACTTTTTCAATGCGATTTTGGCTTTGTCCTTATTGGAAGACGCGCTCTCTTTTTCTGCATTCGATGTCGATGACGTGTTGTACGCTCCTGCGCCACCGGACGACTTAGAGAAGCGTCCAAACTTATCATGATTCGGATTGAAATGCATGAGATATTCTTCGTACTTCATTTTATGTTCCTCCACGGGCACGTATCGTTCGGTCTGCGCTCTGCAAAACCATTTTGAACTGCGGACTTAATATTTCCGTAATGTATCGCATCGTGTGTCCGCTTGCACGTACTTATTAGATACTCAGGATTCAAGAGGATGTCGGACTTTCGTATGATGTCCTCTTTTCTTACCGGGTTCATGTGATGTACAAGTATTCGACCGTGAATCTCATAGCCTTCGAGTCCTAGATCTCTACCCTCGTCTCTGATGACGACTTCGCGCTTCACATCAAGCCAGAGTTTCGAGTGATAGAATGTCTGGTTAAGCCAGCGATCAAATCCGAACGTCTCATCTCCAACGACGCCGTTGAGCTTGAGATACTCGAATCGCTCTTCGAATGTCTTAAATTGCATGAGTTCGGTGTAGGTTCGCATAATTCACATCCTCTCTAATGGCAAGCTGTCCAAAAACCAACTCACAATTATGAAAGGAGTAAGAATTATGAGTAATCAGGACATTACCAAGAAACTGGGAGGCTTTGTGGAAGAGAACCTCCCTCATATTCTGACTGGAGTGGCAGCAATCGGTGTAGTCACCACTGCCGTTGAATCGGCGAAGGCTGTACTCAAGATCAAGGAACTCGATAACAACGAGGAAGACGATCGTAAGGCTACGGATAAGGCAAAATCCGTATTCTTGACGTTGCTTCCACCGTTTATCTCTGGGGCGTTGACGATCGGCTGCATCGTATCGTCGGACGTAGTACACACGAAGAAGTACGCGAGCCTGCTGGGCGTCTTGGCACTTACGAAGGGCGATGCCCAGAAGTACAAGGATGAACTCGCAAAGGTTCTCGGACCGGAGAAGAAGAAAGAGATCGAGACTAAGATGGCGGAAGAGCGAGTCAAGGAAGATGTAGATACGAGAGTCTCGAGATACCTTGACGAAAGCAAGTACGTCAAGCACACGGTCGTCGATCTGGTCACAGGTGCTAGATTCAAGGCGTCCTATGCGGCTCTGCTTAGAGGTGAGACAGAGGTTGCTAAGAAAGTGGCTAAAACTGGCAGCTGTACTCTGGAGTGGTTTTACGGTACCGTTACTGATGAGGTGGACTATCCGGAGATCGCTACCAGAATATACTGGGATCAGGAAACGCGCCACGACATTATGGATCTGCACATTGGCGCAGATGTTAACGAAGACGGCGAAATGGTTTACACCATTGACTACGAGTACGAAACCAGATAAGTGATTAGCTGACAGCTTCCATCAAGTCACGAATATGAGTTGGTTCTAAGAGGTCTACATGGCCTCTTAGTTTTTTTTGTTCAATCGTCCTCTTCCTCGTCCATCGGCGGTCTATAACTCTGCATTGCCGCAATTGCTTCCGCAAACATCTCCGCGTTATTCTTCTCTGCTTTGATCTGTTCGGTCTTTGCTTCGAGCAGAATGTTCTCTTTTCGGAGTTTCTCCTGCTCAAGCTTTGCAGTAGTTGTCCCAAGCTTCAGGAAATGTATTAGTTCCTGTGCAGTGGCTGTTCCATCAAGAATTCGCTGCTCTACTCGCTCTACCGCAAGGGCGATAAGCTGACTTTCACGCGCTTCTGGTGTCTCTGCCGGGATTATTTTGCGAGTAATAGGCGGATCCGGATTGCTTTGCTTGGATTTCGCCACGCTTTACATCTCCTTTCTATCGGAATAGATGCTCTTTCTTTTAATTTTGTATAACTTTTCACATACTTTTCGGCGGATGCGTGAGTATTCACGAAAGGAGAAAAGGACCTTTGATTAGCTTGAAA
>CALCUH010000073.1 GCA_937907165.1 uncultured Bacteroidales bacterium
CCATAGAAGAACGTAAGGACGCAAAGCAGACAGACGTGGATGCGCAGACACCCTCTGCCTCTCAATACTACTGGGGCAAACCGAGCGATTTCGACAAGAAGACCGCTATTGACCAGCGTCGCCTTTGGTCGTTCCTTGAATCAACGCAACAAGCTGTATTAGACAAGTATGTAGGCAAAGACCTTAAAGCGTCTGTTGAGAAGCAGATTGATACAGACATCAAAACTTTTGGTATCATACAAGTGCTAAGGAAAGGTATCGACCTGAACAATATTCATTTGTCTTTTCCGACGACACAAGGCGAGATCCATGGCGAGGGAAACAGAAAGGAATATAGGTGTGGAAAATAGGCTGGAATATCTGGCTGTGGGAACATGGCTGGAGTCTTTATCATCTCCTTTATGAATATGATTCCATAGATGACTTAGCAGTTGTTGATTTTTTCTGTTAATAATTTGGAAATAAGTTGGCAAAGTCATATATTCGGAATAGGTTTTACGTCTAAGGTGAAATTGCTAAGTGTTTTTGACGTAATGATTATATGGATAATATAAATTTAAGCTTATGGAACAACAAATTAAATGCGTTCGCTCTTTCTGGGGAAGGTGCTTTGCGATGTTATTAGGGTTTTTCTCCACGTTCGGTTTTTCTTCCGCCATGGCGGAGAAGTTGGATACCACGTTTGTGCTGGAAGGTATGGTGATTGATAGTACGCCATGCTATTATACGAAATATAATAGTGCGGGACAGATTACCGATTACGGGAGGTATGGTAACTCCTCAACCAAGTTTGATAACTCAACCATGTTTCGTGTTAATACAGGTTACGTGAGAAACGAAAATGGAGATGTTTTGTATAGTCTCTATTATGGTTGTGATAGGGTGACTAAACAGTGGAAACAATTTGGTCTACATAGTGGAGATTATCTTGAGTCGGTGATGGTGTCGTTATATGGTGGAAATGGGATGCTAAAAGAATTAGCTTATTCTGTAGACGAACAACACATTCATGGGTCATCTTCTACGTCTTCTACGTTGTTTACTTCTGAAGGTTATTATATGTCAGAACAGTCTCATTGCACTGTATATAGTGACGATCAATACGATTATCACGATGGTGAGGAATGTGATGAGTACGGAAATGTCGTATCTGAAAGTCATAGAAGTAGTGGGACACATACAGGTGGATCTTATTGGCATCGTGGCTCTAGTGAGGTTCAATCCACTTATACGAATACTTATGATAAAGGAAATTTGGTTTCTTCCATGAAAATTGTGACAGAAAAGGTAACTTCGCCGTATCCGTATGATGAACCTGAACCTGAACCTACTATCACTGAGAAGAGTAAAACTTATGAAAAGTATTTTTATGATTCTCAGAATAGAAGAATTAAAGCCGAAATATATGACTTGTCAAGAGATTCCATATTGACGGATAGCATCGTCTATTCATACGGTTGGTATCGTATTAATTCCAAGGGAGCTGAATTGGAATCGTACTTGACTTCTCTCTCTATAAACGGGGTTAAAGTGGATGCTTTCGCTCAGGATAAATATGAATATGATTTTCCTAACGATTATTATAGAAGTCCTTATGTTAGCTGGAAGAAGTCCTTGTTGGCCACATCGACAAGCTCGTACGACTATAGCACGAATATACTAACTATCACCGTCAAAAGCGCTGCTTATGGCTCCTCTTTTTCTGATACTACCAGCAACCTTCATACCTACCGTATCAGATTCAAGCCGTATGAGTCATCCCTGACTTCGCTTTCAGTGGACGGAATTAAAGTGGATACCTTCTCTTCGACCCGATACGATTATGTGCTTCAATGCGATTATAACAAGGAGTCGTTCGTTTACGAACTGTCGGAAGGGGCTGAGGTCATTTCGGAAATTTATGATGACGAAAAGAAGGTGTTGACGCTATCGCTCCAAAATACCTATAACCCGAGTGCCCAAAGCACATACACCTTCCGTTTCGATCCTCTTGATGGCCTTCCGGTTGTTTGGGGTGAGTCGGTGAACCTCTATGCGGACGGTTTCACCATCTGTGTCGATGGCCTTCATTCACCTGTCTCCGTCTACGATTTGATGGGATGCATGGTCGGTAGTGGTAGCGGCGAGTCGGTTCGCGTGGATGTCCGTCATAGTGGCGTCTATGTCGTCTTGGCTAACGGTCAAGCCGCGAAGGTGGTTGTGAAGTAGGATAGATCATATTATATAGTAAAGCCGATAGATGTTCGTCCGGACCATCTGTCGGCTTTTTTTGAGAAAGACAAGTTCTCATTCGAGGTTGTTGACTGTCCCTAAGGTCAATTATTGAATTTAAGAGAATGTAATTTAAACTTTGTCTTTGATTTTTTATTTTGTCTTGACACAGTTTATATTACATCCTCTAAAAATCTCCAATAAAAAAATTTAAACAGCTTCTTAGGTATTGGCTTCCTGCCAGAAAAGGGTTCCCTCGAACAGTCATGATATCCGAACGGGAGGGCTTGTTTCAGGTTTCCGCATCCATACCCATTGTGTTTCAATTTATTAGATTATTATTAGTGCTTTTAGCGGACACCAATAATCAAATATAGAGATTCATGCTGCCTTCCCCGAGAAAATTTCGGATTTTGTAATGTCACTTTTTTCGTACAAATTCAATGTTTTTCAAAAATATCAACCGTTATTCCATTTTTTCTATTATCTTTATGTGGAAGTCGCCATGTTGTGGCGAATCAAGGATGGTTTTTCTGAAAAAAGATGGTTTTTCGTAAAGTATGTATGTAGAAACATCTCTAAGGGATTTGAATTGTATATTGTTTGACTGGATAAAGCAAACCAAAACACATCCGCTGATTAGTTCGTGCGTGTTTCATTATGAGTTTGAGTTTATCCATCCCTTTGCCGACGGCAATGGCAGAATGGGCAGATTGTGGCAAACGGCCTTGCTGACACAATGGCGACCTATCTTTGCATGGATCCCGATTGAATCAATGGTGAAAGAACATCAGCAAGAATACTACGATGCTATAGCTATCTGCGATAAAGATGGTAATGGCTCGGCATTCATACTATTCATGCTTCAATGCATAAAGAACACCATTGACGGCATCGTGACACCAAAAAAGACACCAAAAAAGACACCAAAGGACATCGTGTTAGAACTGATAGCTGCCGATGCCAAGGTGACGATAGAACAAATGGCAGAAGCCTTGGAAATGAACAAAAGAAACGCTCAGAAGCACGTCAACCAACTCGTAGCGGAGGGCGTGATAATTCGAGTGGGAGCACATCGCGGAGGCCATTGGGAAGTAGTAACTGGGAAGGTAAAAGTAACAAAATGAAAGAAATAGATTTTATTCTATATAACATGCCGGAAGAAGGCGGCAATGTACAGGTAGTAATCAAGGACGAAACCATCTAGTGCAGCCAGAAGGCGATGGCATTGCTATATGATTGTTCGACAGACAATATCGGGCTTCATTTGAAAAATATTTTTAATTCAGGTGAATTGGAGAAAGATTCAGTTACCGAGAAAATCTCGGCAACTGCTTCTGATGGTAAAAATTATCTGACTCAATTCTATAACCTTGATGCCATAATAGCAGTAGGATACAGAGTGAATTCGCTTCGCGCCACTCGTTTCCGTCAGTGGGCCACTAAAGTACTTAATGAGTATATCCGCAAAGGATTTGCCATGGACGATGAACGGTTGAAGCAAGGTAAGCAGTTTTTGGAACTGACTATTTTAAAGAATTGCTTGAAAGAGTTCGTTCCATCCGAG
>CALCUH010000074.1 GCA_937907165.1 uncultured Bacteroidales bacterium
GTCGGTGGGGGCGACATATTGGTCGAAGTGGGTGCAGGCGTCCTGCCAGATCTGCATGGTTTCGTCGTCGGTGATGGGGATGAAGTTGTCGGTGATGGGGTCGAGGATCTCAGTGTTGCCGGGGACTACGTTCTTGCGCAGATTGCCCAATGAGGAGAGGTATTCGGTGATCTGCTCGGGCTTGATGCGGCGGGGGCGGGGGGGGGTGTCCTTCTCGTCGCGTTCCTGCTGGATGGAGGCGGAGGAGACCTCTACCTGCTGGCGCTTGTGGGCGTACTCTTCGGTGTGGCGGTTCCAGGTGCCGTGGCTGGAGGCACAGTGATTATAAACCCAGTCGATGATGGCGTGGAGTTCGTGGTTGTCTTCCCCCCAAAGGTGGGCGAGTTGCTGCCCGGTCTCGCTGGGGTCTATCCCCATCTTGTTGGCGAGCATGGCAAACTCCATGGCGTAGTGGTGGCGGTTGCCTTCGGCGAAGGTGTTGCCCTGACGGGCGAGGATTTCGGAGATATGACCGAAGTAGGCGGACATGCCCTGGTCGAGTCCCGCCTTGTGGAGGGTTGTCATCTCTTTCTTTCTGGCCTTCTGGGAGGAGATGAGGAAGGGTTTGGCGGAGGGGTTGTAGTAGACGTCGGGGTCGTGTGCGAGGAAGGAGAGTCGGGTTATATCCTTGACAGAGGGGTCAACTTCGGTGTGGAGGAGGAGTGAGAAATACTGGTTGCCGTAGCGCCAGGCATCGAGGTAGGAGGCGCCTTCGCTGTCGAAGCGGTAGGGGAAGAGGATGCGGATGCCTTCGCCGGAGAGGGTGGTGTGGGCGAGGAAGGTGTGGGGGTCCTGGGCTATGGCGGAGCGGAGGATGAGGAGCTGGTCGGTGGGGATGTGGTCGATGTCGACCATGGCGATGCCGGTGAGTGCTACGACGTTTTCGGTAAGGCGCTTGCCGACAATCTGGCAGGCGGGAGTGATGGCGGGAGACTGGCGTTTGAGGTAGTCGTAACCTTTTTTATTGCCTCCCTGTAGTTTTTTACGGGCAGACAATGTGTTGATTTTCAGTGGCTGGTCGCTCTGTATGAGGTTTGCGATATCGTCCCAAGGAATAAGGCGATTGGGGATGACGGAAACGTTGGAAAAGAAGGAGGGACCTATAATCTGGAGGGGGGGGTGTGATTTTTCCATAATTGTAAAGTTTTGAGAATTAAATGTTTGTGATAAAAGGGTGGGAGAAGGTGGGGGTGTTTTTCAACTTTTACCATGAGAGGGATATTAGTCTCTATTGATTCTTAGATTCATTAGGGGCAAATAAGCTCGCTTTTACACAATGTTGTAAACAGGTACCACCTAGTCCCACCCTTTTGGCTAAAAAGAATCGATCAGTCGACGGTGGAGACGGTTACGGACCAGTAGGTGGAGATGAGCTCTTCGTAGTCGATTTCGTGGAGGAACTGGGTGGTGGAGACGTCGGACTGGCTGAGTTTCTTGTGGTCGATGCTGATGGAGATGGCATCGGCGGACTCGGTGTTGAGCATCTTTTCTATCCATTCTACACTGACTTTGTTGTCGTTCCACTTGGGGGTGACGCGAGAGGAGCGTTTGACTACTACGCCGTTGTCGTGGCGGATTTGACTGCCTACAAAGAGGTCGGGGTTTTCCTTGGCGTGGGCGATGAGTCGCTCTTTGCTCTCCTTAAGTGTGCTTTCGAGGTTCTTGGAGGCGATGTGTGCTTGCTTGAAGGTTTCGGCTACTTTGTTGATGTTCTCGTTTTGTCTTGGGGTTGAGTTTCTTTTAATCATTTTTTTAGGGGTTTTAGGGTTGGGGTTTTTTCTTTGGCCGGAAGAAAAAACCGATTGATTTTCAAGAGACATAATATGGGAATAATCCGACAATTTTTTAGTAAATTCGCGGATGAATGGGAAGAATATTAGCCATAGATTACGGAAGGAAAAGGGTCGGAGTCGCTGTGACGGACCCTTGCCAGATCATTGCGAACGGGTTATGCACCGTTCCCTCCAATGACATACTCAAATTCATCGAAGAGTACACTCAAAAAGAATCGGTGGAACTAATCGTGGTCGGTCAGCCGAAAACGGTAAAAAACGAACCTTCCGAATCGATGAAATACATCAACCCGTTCCTCAACGCCCTAAAGAAGAGGCTGCCGCAAATACCGGTCGTCCTTTACGACGAGCGTTTCACATCCGTATTAGCCCATAAAGCCATGTTAGAGGGCGGGCTGAAGAAAAAAGAGCGTCAGGACAAAGCGTTAGTTGACGAAATCAGCGCCACAATCATTCTTCAGTCGTATATGGAAAGCAAAAATTTTTCAATGCGATAATAAAAAACATAATATAAAAATAAAATGATTTATCCCATAGTTGTATACGGATCTCCGGTATTGCGCGAGCAGACGCAAGAGATCACGGCGGACTACCCCAACCTCAAGCAATTGGTGGAAGACATGTTTGCGACGATGTACAATGCGGAAGGCATCGGACTCGCCGCACCACAAATCGGCTTGTCTATCCGCATGTTCGTCATAGACTTAAACATTTTAGCGGAAGACGACCCTCAATTCAAAGGATTCAAAAAAGTTTTCATCAATCCGCAGATTACAGAATACGGAGAAGATATGGATTCATGCGACGAAGGATGTCTCAGCATCCCTGGCGTGAGCGAGAGCGTGAAACGTCCGACCAAGATACGCATCCAATACATGGACGAGGATATGACCCCACATGACGAAGTGTTTGAAGGTTATAAAGCGAGAGTCGTTCAACATGAATACGATCATCTCGAGGGCAAAGTGTTCATCGATAGAATCTCACCGATCAGACGTCAGATGAACAAAGGGAAGCTCACCAGCATGATCAATGGTAAAATCAGGTGCAGATACAGAATCAAAACCGCAAAATGACAAAATTCGACGACATAAAGAAGTTAATCCAAGAAGAACATTTCTCCGAAGCGGAAGAACTCCTACGGGCATTCCTCGAAACAAACGAGGAGAGCGAAGAGGGGCATTTTCTCATGGGCAACCTATTCCGCAAACGGGAGGATTGGGAAGGCGCGCTCAACGAGTACCAAGCGGCGATGGACATCAACCCAGACTCTTCCGCCCGCCTAGCCTACAACGCCATCCAAGAAGTTTTGGCGTTCTATAACAAAGACATGTTCAACCAATGATTTAACATCTTTTTCATTTTCGTCTAAAAAAAGAGACGATAAATAGGAAGCGAAGAATTAAATTTGTCACGATAACAGAAAAAAAACATCAGACGTGGATACGAAAGAGCAATTTGACGCTGTCATAGCCGTATGTAGAGACATCTACAGCAAAAAGCTTCATGATTACGGAGCCGCATGGCGCATCATGCGTCCGGAGTCCATCACAGACCAAATATTCATCAAAGCCAATAGAATCCGCACCTTAGAAACGAAAGGCGTGTCGAAAGTGGGAGAAGGAATACGTCCAGAACTCATCGGCATCGTCAACTATGGCATTATGGGCTTGATCCAATTGGAAAAAGGCTACGCGGAGAGTTCGGACATCACAACGGAAGAGGCTGTCGAGCTATATGACCGTCACATGAAAAAGACCGTCGAACTGATGTTGGCGAAAAACCACGACTACGACGAAGCATGGCGTTCCATGCGCACGACATCCTACACAGACTTGATACTCATGAAGCTCTATCGCACCAAACAGATAGAAGACAACCAGAACAAGACGCTCATCTCCGAAGGCATCGACGCCAACTATATGGATATGGTGAACTACGCGTTGTTCGGTTTGATTAAAATAGATTTTAAAGATTAATAAGCATTATAGATTTTACGACATATGAGTGATTCAGTAAAAAAAGGCATAGTCATCACATCACGAATCCTTTTAGGCTTGGTATTCGTGTTTTCCGGATTTGTGAAAGCGGTAGATCCGCTTGGCTCAACCTATAAAATTCAAGACTACTTAGCAGCGATGGGGTTGGACTTCTTCGCTCCGATCGCCTTAGCGGTGGGAATCGGCTTGGCGGCGTTCGAGTTCATCTTAGGCGTATGCCTGCTTTTAGGCACCAACCTAAAGACCACCAGCATTCTGACCATCATCATGATGTGCTTCATGACACCGCTCACGTTGTGGATCGCGATTGCGGACCCTGTTTCGGACTGCGGATGTTTTGGAGACGCCTTGGTCATCTCCAACTGGCAAACATTCTGGAAGAACATCGTACTGATGGCTTTAGCTATCTTAGTGTTCAAATGGAAAGAATACAGTCCTAAACTATTCACGGAGCGTACCGACTGGCTCATCGCCATCTGCGCGGGATGTTTCTCCATACTTCTCTCCATCTATTGCTACTTCAACTTGCCTATCATCGACTTCCGTCCATACAAGAACGGAACGAACCTGATTGAAGCGATGCAAATACCGGAGGACGCTGAAGAGGACGTAATCGAAACCATTCTAGTCTACGAAAAAGATGGCGTGCAGAAAGAGTTCTCGCTATCCGACTATCCGAAGGACGATAGCACGTGGACATTCGTGGACTCCAAGCACGAAATCATCAAAAAAGGCTACGAGCCTCCAATCCACGACTTCACGATGGAAGACCCAGACAACGGCGACATCATAGAAGAGGTTCTTGACAATCCAAGCTACACATTCCTCATGGTCTGCTACAGAGTGGAGAAAGCGATGACCAACAACAAGCAAAAGGTCAACAACATCTACCAATTCGCGAAAGAAAACGGCTATGGTTTTTACTGTATGACCGCAACCGGTTTAGAAACCGAAGAGATGCGCGAATTCAAGACCGAAATGGAATGGGGCAAGGATGGAGAAGGATATCCGTTCGTCAACAGCGACGAAATCACATTGAAAACCATCGTTCGTTCCAATCCGGGTCTCGTGCTCATCAAAAACGGAACGGTAGTCAACAAATGGAGCAACAAGAACCTGCCTACGTTCGACAAGCCGTTGGAACAATCTCCGAAAGGGGAAATCCAACAACCGAACGAATGGAGCATGGTATTCAAATCCATCCTAGCGTTCTTGGCGACCATCGCCCTTGTATTCGGAATCGATTGGCTGATTAAGAAAATCAAAGGCGAAAAATAATTAGCATAGAGAATTTATCATCATAATTTTTTAATATTTCATTACAATGAGAAAGAAAATCGTTGCAGGAAACTGGAAAATGAACAAGACACTCCAAGAGGGTCTTGAGTTAGCAAAGGGCTTGGACGCCGCTTTGAAGGGTAAAAAATTGAATTGCGATGTCATCATCGGAACTCCATTCATCCACTTGGCAAGCGTTGCCGCTGCCATCGACACGAAAGTGATCGCCGTATCAGCAGAGAACTGCGCAGACAAAGAGTCAGGCGCATTCACAGGCGAGGTTTCCGCAGCCATGGTTAAGTCAACAGGTGCAGAGTACGTTATCTTGGGTCACTCAGAGCGTCGCGAATACTACCACGAGACTCCAGAGATCTTGAAGGAGAAAGTGCTTTTGGCTTTGAAGAACGGTTTGAAGGTTATCTTCTGCATCGGCGAGAGCTTGGCAGAACGTGAGGCTAACAAACAAAACGCAGTCGTTAAGGCTGAGTTGGAAGGTTCAGTATTCAACTTGTCTGCTGAGGACTTCGCTAAGATTACTATCGCATACGAGCCAATCTGGGCTATCGGTACAGGAAAGACCGCTACAGCTGACCAAGCTGAGGAGATCCACGCTTACATCCGTTCTTGCGTGGCTGACAAATACGGCAAGGAAGTTGCAGAGAACACTTCTATCCTTTACGGAGGTTCTTGCAAGGCTTCTAACGCTCCTGAGTTGTTCGCTAAGCCAGACATCGACGGTGGTTTGATTGGTGGCGCTTCTTTGAAAGTTGAAGACTTCTGCGGCATCATCAACGCATTCTGATTCGTGAGAATCTAATAATTCCTAAACAAACTTTCGGGGCTTGGTTAGGATAAACAATTAGGACATCGTCATAGGATTTCTCCTTTGGCGATGTCCTTTTTTTGACAATATCTGTTTTTATAATAGACTAATAAATACGGTTATTCACTCCGCATCTTCTCCACCCTCCATCCCGTAGGCACATGGTCTCCATCATACCGTAAAGGAAGCGATTCAGGCGCAGTAAAAACGCCGGACTCTCCTACTCCTTCAACCCAAGAATCAGAGACAGACTCATAGTTTCCGTCACTCCACTGAGAGAAACGGACCTTTAAAGAACGAAGATTACCGCAATCCTTGAACATACGCAAATAACAGCCTTCCGACAAATCCGTGGCAGGAAGTTCGGGCGCCCGTTCCAACGCACCGCATCCATCGAACATATACGCATAACAACGCTTCGCCAAGGAGAGCGACGGCAACGACGGAGCCTCAACCATGCTGCCGCAATGGTAGAACATGCCACTATAACAATAATCCTTCATCTCCCAAGCGGGAAGTTTCGGGGCGACACTCAACGAACGGCATCCCGAAAACATATTCTCGTAACACTGTTCCGCCAACGCTTCAGCGGGAAGCTCGGGCGTAACACTAAGGCGCACACAATCCTTAAACATCTCCGCATAACATTTCTTCGCCATGCTAACGGCAGGCAACGCAGGAGGATTTTCCAGACTTACGCACGAAGCGAACATCTCCCCATAACAATTTTCCGCCAGCTTTTCCGCAGGCAAAAGGGGAGCAACCTCCAAAGCGCCACATTGACAGAACATACCGGCATAACAAGATTCGGAGAGTTCCTTCGCCGGCAGCACAGGCGTCTTCGTCAGATGTCCGCAACCATAGAACATAAACTTGTAGCACTCCTTCTCCAAATGCGAAGATGGTAATGCCGGCGCATCCGTCAACGCTGAGCAATTAGCGAACATACCCGCATAGCAGCGATACTCCATCCGCTTGGAGGAAAGACGAGGAGCCTTCTTCAAACGCACGCAACCAGAGAACATTCCCATATAGCAAGCATCCCTCAAAGTATCCGCAGGCAACTCCGGCGCCTTACGCAACGCCACACAATCGGTGAACATGGAGGAGTAGCAACCCTCCGCCAATTTGTCGGCAGGAAGTTCCGGCGCACTTTTCAACGAACTACATCCTTTGAACATAGAGGCGTAGCACATCGCTTGCATATCATGCGAAGGCAATGAAGAGGCATGCTTCAAACGGAGACAACGCTCAAACATATTGGCGTAGCACTCCTGCGCCAAACGCTGGGCAGGCAAATCTGGCGTACGACGAAGAGTCACACATCCGCGGAACATGCCCGCATAACATCCGTACGCAAAGTTTTTCGCAGGCAAAGCAGGCGCCTTCTCAAGGGATGAGCAACCTTCAAACATCTCCTTATAACAATTTATATGCAGTTTGAGGGCCGGAAGGACAGGAGCCTCCACCAACCCCACACACCCACGGAACATCCCCCAATAGCAAGACATACCATCATGAAAATCCTTTGCGGGCAAAGCGGGCGCTTTCGCCAAAACGACACATGAGTCGAACATCTCCGCATAACAATAATGGCGCATGCTTCTAGCGGGCAAATCGGGAGCCATCAACAAGGAGACGCATCCGCGAAACATTCCCCTATAGCAAGAGACAGCCAACTGTTCCGAAGGCAAAGCAGGTGCTTTAATCAGACCGCTCTCCTTGAACATCTCCTGATAACAATAGTGATGCAGTGTCGTGGCAGGCAAGGCGGGCGCACTCCGAAGAGCTTCACAACCCGCGAACAAACGATAGAAGCAATATTCCGAAGGTATCTTCAACGTCTCGTTAGCACCATCTATCAAAGCCATCACACTACCATCAGCTTCCCAACCACCAGACATCACGAACGAAGAGTATTTTAGCGGTCCGACCAACTCAAACATACGGGAAGAACCAGACGAGAATCCGTTCGGATTATCCCCTTTGAAACAAATCCTATCATCCACCTTTGCCGAGAAAAAAGTCTCGGACGCAGAATTGACGGAATCCCCCTCCTCCAACGGATGGTATTCCAACTTCGTCCATGTACTTCCTCCGTCCGTGGAGAAAGACAACGAGGGAACGTTCCCCCCATAGTTGATCAAGGAAACGGAAGATTCACTCTCCTTGGCAGTAAAACACAGCGGATCAGACGCTTGGACAAAAAGCGGCGTGATCAATCCAAGCGACGCCCAAATTATATGTATCAGCAATTTAGACATGGCACAAATAAAATAAACTAACCTAAACCTTAACCTTCTCCAACTCCTCACACAAGAAGTCATAAGCCTCCGTCAAGGTACGGAAATCGACAGCCGCATTTTCCCTATCCTTCTCGGAAGCGTCGGCAGGCAACATATCGGGGTGGCACGTCTTCACCTTCGAGCGGTAAGCGCTCTTAACCTCCTCCAGCGTAGCGTTGTCGCTCACTCCAAGTTGGGAGCAAGCCTTAGCGTGGCGCTGAGAGCGGACATTTTTATAGCTACTTTCCCACTGGGAGCTATTACGCTGTCCGCTCGTTCTCGCTTTTTCCTCTTTCTCCCCAATGAATCTATATTTCAACGAATTGAAGTCCCAATCCTTAATGACGAGGTAGAAAGCTATTTTGCTGAGCCTATCCAACTCCACCTCATCCACCATATTATCGTCAGCGTAGGCGCAACCGAACAAGGCGGTAAGATGGTTCAAACGCGCTTCATAAG
>CALCUH010000075.1 GCA_937907165.1 uncultured Bacteroidales bacterium
CATAATAGTTCTCCAGCATGGAGAGGAAGAGGCTCTTGCCGAAACGGCGCGGACGAATGAAGAAAAAGAAGTCGCTGGAATCTTCCACCTCCTTTATGAATCGGCTCTTATCCACATAATACATGTTTTGAAGTCTGATGTCCTCAAAGTTACATTTGCCGTAGGGTATCTTTTTCATTTTCTTTCCGTCCATATATTTTCGAATTGATTCACTTACAAAAATAAGATTTATTTGTCGGGTGGAGAAAATTTAGGGAGGCAAAAACAGAGAGGCGGTATGAGGGGATGGTCATTGACACAACTGCTTCGTTGACACCGACACCGCATACGTCATCGCAAACTGAATCGACGATAGGAGAACTCATTTTATTGTTCCATTTTCTCCGACACTTCTTCACTTGTCATCACAAATTTCCCTTTATCAGAAATGACATACTTCCGCTTTGTGTAAACCGTTTTATAATATTTTTTTTTACCATTTTCCAATTTATAGAAATACTTCTTTTCGAACACCGTAATATTATTATCTTCTATCCGTGAACAAATCGAATAGGGTACTGGAATATCATTCTCTGAGTAATTTCCAAAATACACAAGATAATCCTCTACTTCTCCTTTCCTATTGTAGACAATAAGAAAGTTCTCTTCTCCACATCCAAGTTCATTATCTTTGACTATTGCTAACAAGACATATTTATCGTCTTGCAACATTTTACTCTTTACTCGAGCTCCCGCCATGCAACCGAGATAGCAAATAGACTGCATATCAATAGGGACACTTCCTTTTACGAATTGATTAACTTCTGTTTCTAACAAATGGCGTTCCCACATATCTCCTGCGAACTGAGTCATACTATCAAATCCTGCAACATCAACATTATAATAAGAATAACTATAGATAGGCGTATTTTGATCAGGAAACTTTTCCAAAAACGCCTTGAATTCCACGGACTGAGGAACAAACTCGCCACTATGGACATTTTCACAACTTGTAAAAAAAATAGTTACTAATAGTAACAAAAATTTTTTTGCTTTCATATTATCTAAATTTTATCAAATTACCTTTTGCTCTGATTTCATTACCATCATTTCGACGATTATTGTATTGTTCACATTCACATTTTTTATCCCAACCTTCAAAATAATTTCTCGTACAACAACACTCCGTCTCTTTGGCTTCTACATAATTCCATCACTTATCAGACCAGTTGTTTAGTGATCTTATCACCATCTTAAACATCGACCAATTTACAAAACTCCGGAAGCGTCTCCAAATAGAATCGACGGACGGCGCAGGAATCGGGACGAAAACGGCAAAGGGGATGGACGTTTCATTTCCGCTAAATTAAGCTTCAGTCTCTTAACTTAGCGAATGGTTCGAAAATGCGGCAGTATCACATTCACAGTTGGATGCCCATTATTCGCTTTCCCAGAGATATAATAATATAAAGCCGGATAGAAGGCTGTAAACGAACAAGGAGGCGATAAACGGCCCTAAATCCTTATCATTCGAGAACAGAAGAAAAGCCAAGATTAATAAGAGAGCCAATAATAGGGATAACACAAAACATACAAGAATCAGCCACATAATCGGTTTGGTAATAAATGATTCACCTGATGGTCGACGAGTAACGTAAAACCGACAAGAATCATTTGAATCAAAATGACGATAAAAAAAACGCCAAGCCACACGCTTTCCCAACGATTGCAATCGGGGTCATATGCGAAGAAGATAGAGAATAACCATTCCGCTATCGACTCTATCAATAAGGCAATTAGTTTCTGTTTCATGGTTTTCAACCACATTGATTATTTATATTTCCCCGTATGTACAATCATCACCACATAAAGCGCCATTACCAATAACATGCATATCATTGCTCCCTCAGTATCAGTAGGAGCACAGATACTTCCTAGGAAGAGGAATCCTGCCGGAAGGAAAACTAATATTCCCATCGCTATCAAAACGCCTATCCTCATACCACCCACACTACTCGCACCGCGCCAAATACTGAATAGGACGACAAACTATATAATGGCCCACTATATAGTTTTTCCAAGAAATTCTCCAAAGCTGAGATTACCCGCGCTTATTCCAAACAAAAAAAGCGACAAAAAGCCATAACCTATCGACAACGCAAATAGTTTATCATTGTTCTTTATTATTTCTTTATCATTTTTTCCTATTTTCTCTCTTTTTAATAGTTCATAAACAACATTAGAAATATTTTAATTAAAAACACTTTCTTGTCTTAGCGACTATGACGAATTTTCGACAGTATCATATAGTTTTTGGTTCGCCCGTTGTCGTCATCGTCTCTTCGATCTTCTTTCACTTTGACAAATATAGCAATCGCTAGTCCCAAGAGAGGGAAGGAGTGATATTTTCCCAAAACCATCAACGAGTTCGGTGTCGGTACGATCAATCATTACTCCTCTTCGACTGTCACGTCAAAATGAAAAACTTTCTTCTCTATGACATAATCTTTAAGATGCTTTTTACACCACCCAAGATATTTCGCCTTGTATTCATCAGGAAGTCGATAGTAGAAAATTCTATTCCTCTCAACTTCATTCTTCAACATCATCTCATAATCGAATTCAGGCGCACCTTTGAGACTCCCGAACATTTTACGATAAAAGAACATAGAGATAGGTTCGTAGACATTTCTCATAAAAGAAGGGTAGCTTTTACCCACAGTCATCTGTTTATCAGGGAATTTTAGCATTACATCAAACAAGAGATCAAAATATTCCCTATTTTTTTTATAACGCATGATTTCATCGAAATGAAAAAAATAGTCATCATCTAAGGTATCGACTTTTGCCGGTTCGGTCAGCATATACTCCTTCCATTGCCTGCACGTCTCCTCATCTTCCAATCTAAATAGCACACATTGGAAATCGAAAGCGTATTCCACATCCTGATGGCTTTTATACCATTCACGTAACGGTTTCACGTAAGACACATCCTGCAAATTTCCCCAAAAAAATACTAAAATACGAGACTGATATTTGAAGGTGATTTCCAGAAGTTTGTCTTTTTGTCTTTTGGTAAAGGATTTTGGTTCGACATCTTGAGACAAAAAATACTGGATATTACTATAACCTCCTTTGTATAAGAAACTATCGATAAAAAAATCAATGACTTGCGTCTGCCTCTCTTTCGAATAGGAAGGATAACAGTGAATCAACGTATCGATGAGGTCATCACAGAGGTTACATTCTTGGGGATGGAAAAAATAATAAGGCAGGTTTTTACACTGCTCTCCATCATCTTTCCCATAAGCGGACGAATAGAAGAAGACAACACTCAAAAGGACAAGGAATACTTGCTTTGAAAAAATGGCATTTAAAAAAATTCTCATATCTTATCGGTTAATTGATTTAACATCATACGCTCTCAGCATTATCTTGGTTAAGTCTCTTTGGAAATAGTCCATCAAATTCAGTTGATCGTCACCCTGAGAACACGATGATTCCAGTTCTGCTCTATCAAACGGATGATCCAAACCAAACACACCATGACCAAGTTCATGGGCAATTGTAATGTCATCAATTCTCGAAGATATGACGAAATAGGGACTGGAGTTTTGTAAAGGATATCGAGTATTATTAATAGAATATCCCATCACCCAAGATTCCGTCTGGGTTTCAGAATCATATTTATAATTTATAACAGAAGGCAACAAAAATACAGTATATTTACCCGAATATTTGAAGAGTAATTCTATGAACTGTTCGGAGCCACCATCTCTCGCCATGTTGAAGCAATCACTTTTTGTATATAAAAAGCGATAATCATTAATGGTATATACCTTATGTTTCTTAAAGTTCACATTTATCGAATTATATACCACATTTATATCTCGCATAAATTTGTCATAATTCACATTGGTGCAAATAGCGGGTTTCCCATCCGAATAAGTTCCGTTTACGACAACGAAATCCAACTCATATTCACGTTTTTTACATGGCAACACATATAGAGAATAGACAATTTTGGATCCACTTTTCGATTTGAAATTCACCGAAGGGATAGACGGCATACTTGACAAGGACGAGCATTCAAGTACAAGCTTCACCTTGTCATTTGAGATGGATGAGGAAACAACCTTAACACTATTATCGCTTGCTGAAATATCCAAATCATTACCTGAATGAACAAACCTCGCACCAGGTTTGATTTTAAACTCCAGCGTACATCGCTCGGCAGGTTTAAGATAGAGGTACTGGTAAAAAAAAGCACCATTATCATTAGGATTCAGGAATTTGTCACAGGCTTTATTATCATCTACCTTCCGTGAAAGCGTGTAGTCTGCCAGATTATTATATTTTGACAGTTCAATTTCCATATCATCCATAGAATAACAGAAGAAATAGAAAAGCCAATTTTTCAGAATCGTCTCTGCTTTCTTATTGTCAGTAGTTTTAATATCGATACAGATGATGGACAACAATTCCGAACCTTTATATAAACATATCAATCCGAACTTTTTCCCGTTCACTGTGTACAATGCGGCTTCCACATTGCGTTTATGTTGGGTCAATTCGTTTAAATCAGTCATACGATATTTACTGAAAAAAGGTCTTGTAGCGAAAAACACCATTGATAGTTTGGTCTCATTCCGCCCCTCTTCAAACGATATATTTTGAATATCAGAAGTAAATAAACGTTCTCCAATATCTGAAACCATATACGATTCTGACCAAATGAATTGATTATAATTGAACTTATTTGTTGTCGAATAAAAAGTGACATTATCCTTATTCGGATATACGGCAGCACTAGGATCTGATTTCTGTAATTCGCCACAAACCATTTTCAGAATGTCAAGATTCTCCTCCACCATCATATGTTTTGCCCAGCGGCCCTTTTGTCCGCACAACCAATTCAACTCGCTATTAGTATTAGATTTAGGAATCAAAAAGAATTCAACCCATTTAGAAATCACTTCTTTTACCTGCTTATTTTCTTTTTCATCAATTTTAATATATAATAACGCCAAAAGTTCATGATTGGTGTTATGGAATGAGATAACACCGTACGCCTGTTCACCTTCCTTGAAATAATACCCCGCCTTTACTTTACTACTATCGGATGACAAATCAAAAAATTCCGTGATTCTATAGTTACTTAACAATGGTTTGTTCGCAAAACTAAAGAAAATCATATCGGTGTAGGTTTTCGAGCGTTCAAAGGACGATGAGATTCGGTATTTGGAAAGTTGATTTTTATTTAATGGAACACTATATGTTCCACTATTAATCAATCCTTCAATGATACTGTCATTTAAAATGGTCGTAAAACCTTTAATAGATGGAGTATTCTCTTTACATTGTTCTTTCACCGATGACAACAATCCCAGTTTTCCTTCCACTGCATACTCCGCTTTATCCGTAAAATCGGTTCCGAACAAATCCCCCAACCATGTGAAATTATCAAACCAACCCATTCCATCCTCATCATCCTGCAGTGCGCTCCAGACGAAGCCCACAGAGTCTTGC
>CALCUH010000076.1 GCA_937907165.1 uncultured Bacteroidales bacterium
GGAGTTCTCGACCACGCTTCGCTCGTCGCAGACCTCCGGCGTGGAGGGAGCATACGACCTCTGGGTGGGGGACTGTATCAAGGCGCCTTCGGCTCCATCCGTGCTTGACTTCACCGGCGGCATCGACAATCAGACGGGGAATGGCAAGAGGTACGAGATAACCGATTTGAATAATGTGTTCTATAAGAAGCCGGAGGGTTCGATGGTTCAGTCGCTGGTGCTGCCGGAGACGTTGCAGAACATCGGAGAATCGGCATTCCGCAACTGCGTCAACCTCGCCCTAGCACCCGAACTGCCAGCCAAAAAATTGGTTCACCAATGCTACTCGAGGATGTTCGACCAATGCGCTAAAATCGACAAGATAAAAGTACACTTCATAGCATGGAGCGAAGACACCGCCTCGAAGGTATGCACGAACGTATGGCTACATGACGTGGCAGAGACAGGCACCTTCATCAGTTCAGGCAAGCTGCCCGTCCTATACGGTTCGAGCGCCGTACCCGAAGGGTGGGAAGTCATCCATGAGGATGCGCAAAAAGCGGAGAATAACTACCTATGTCTCGCCACCGTCAAACCCAACTCCTTCGTCATACTGAAGAGTTACGGAGAGAACGAGCCCGACATGCAATATTCACGAGACGGAGGCGACACCTGGAAGAAGGTGACATTCGGCGACACCATTCCATTGAGCTTCATAGGAGACAAAGCCTATTTCAAAGGGAAAAACCCAAAAGGATTCAACCAGACAGAGAATAATCAGGACGTGAGATTCGTCATAAAAGGAGAGCTCACCGCCAGCGGTAACGTCATGTCGCTGATAGACGGCAAAGGAACAATGCTCCAAATACCAGGCGTAGGATGCTTCGCCTCGCTATTCAAAGGATGCGCCTCGCTCACAAAAGCGCCGGAACTGCCAGCCACACAACTGGGGAAGGCATGCTACCAAGATATGTTCTACGGTTGCGAAGCGCTGAAGCAAGCGCCCAAACTACCAGCCCAAGAGATGGCGGAAGAGTGTTACGACGGCATGTTCGCAGGATGCAAAGCCATAAAAGAGGCGCCAGAACTCGTCTCCACGAAATTAGCGAAGAACTGCTACCGCAAGATGTTCCAAGGCTGCAAAGCGCTAACGAAAGCGCCTAAGCTACCAGCCACCACCCTATCCGAAGGATGTTACGAATACATGTTCTGCGACTGCGTGGCAGCCGAATTCCAAGCACCCGAACTGCCGGCAAAAATCATCGAGCCGGCAAGCTACCGTTTCATGTTCGCAGGTTGCTGCAACCTCAAGCAAGCGCCGAAACTACCGGCGGACTCACTCGGGAAAGCATGCTACGAAGGCATGTTCATGAATTGCGGAAAATTAGCGCAAATGCCAGACCTGCCAGCCATGACACTTGAAAAAGATTGCTACTACACGATGTTCAACAACTGTAAGAGCTTAACGGCAGCAAAAGATTTGCCCGCCACCACATTAGGTTCACGCTGCTACCAATCAATGTTCGAAGGCTGTGACAACCTCACATCCGTCGGCGCTCTGCCAGCGAAAAACGTGGCGGATTACTGCTACGCATATATGTTCAAAGATTGTCCAAAACTGACGAATGCGCCCGCACTACCCGCAGACTCCCTTACGGAAGGATGCTACAACGGCATGTTCATGAATTGCGGAAGCATCCCCCGGACGCCCGAACTACCAGCCATAAAACTCGCGACCTATTGCTACAAAGAGATGTTCAAGGGGTGCGGCAAATTAGCGGAAGCCTCCGACTTGCCTGCTACAAAACTGCCGATCAGCTGCTACGAATCGATGTTCTGGGGCTGCAAGAGCCTGACCAAAGCGCCAATGCTATCAGGCACCACACCAAGCCTCAACTGCTACAAAGAGATGTACTACAACTGTGCGAAACTCCAGCAAATCAATGTTAGCTCCACCACATGGTCCGACAAAAAGGGAGGAAAAAAATATTCCACCAATTGGGTGTACGGAGTAGCCAAAACAGGCACATTCATCTGTCCGCCAAAGACAGACACAGGCTTCTCAGCAGACAAAGTGCCGAGCGGTTGGAAGATAGAGAAGAAGAGCAAATAACAATTGTCAATCATAGTAAAAAAAAAGCGCAAGACGCAATGCCCGTCGGAAGCGCAACAAATGAATAATCAGCGGGAAAGAGAATCATTTTCATTGCTAAAAAATAATTATATCAAAGAAAGTTTTTTCTGATAGTTGGGGCATTCCAAATGAGTCTTTTCACAAGCTTTATGAAAAGGGTGATATTGTCATAGAAAATTGTTCCAATACATGGTGGAAGTGCTCAATTGGCTAATTAAGAAAATTGAAGAACAACATAAATTAAAAAATGAGACTCAAACATCTCGCTTTATGGGCACTTCTACTCTCATGTGTATTCATGACGGAAGCCCAGCCCCTATGCTTCACGGCAGGGGAAGAGAACTCCACCATCAGATTGGGAGAAAAGGTGGACAACGACGCAATCATCCAATATTCTACAGACGGAGGGGAGACATGGACCACCCTCACGACGGAACCCGTCACGTTAACCGAGGAGGGTGATAAAGTATATGTGAGAGGAGACAATCCCCAAGGAATCGTCAACACCCTTGAAAACTATACTTACTTTGTGATGACAGGAGAAATCGCCGCAAGCGGTAACATCATGAGCCTCATCGACGGCGTCGGGGAGACGGAAGAGATACCAAACAATAGTTGTTTCTACCACCTGTTCGACGGATGCGCCAGCCTCACCTCTGCGCCCGAACTACCTGCCACAAAACTCACTTTAGACTGTTACAAAGGCATGTTCAAAGGATGTGCAAATCTCACAAAAGCCCCCGCTCTACCCGCCGCACAACTTGCAGAAGGATGCTACGAACAAATCTTCTCAGACTGCGCTCTTCTGACGGAAGCGCCAGAACTGCCAGCCACAACCATGGAGAACAGATGTTATTGCGGGATGTTCACCAACTGCGTAAACCTCATTCAAGCGCCAGCGTTAAAAGGAGAAGTTCTTGCGACGGACTGCTACTTAGGCATGTTCGAAAACACGGGACTCATCCAAGCGCCCGAGCTACCAGTCACCGAACTCGCCGACAGGTGTTATTCCAACATGTTCTACAAATGCGCCAACCTAATCCAAGCGCCAGAGCTGCCTGCCACAGAATTGAAAGAACGATGCTACAGCGGCATGTTCTCCAACTGCACAAATCTTGAAGTAGCGCCACAATTACCCGCCACACAATTGGCTACAGAATGCTACTACTACATGTTCGCTTTCTGCGAGAAAATAAAGAAAGCGCCAGAATTGCCAGCCACCCAATTAGCGGAAGGCTGTTACAAAGAGATGTTCAGGGATTGCGAAGAATTCACCCAAGCGCCAAAACTACCTGCCGAATCTCTGGAGAAAGAGTGCTACAAAGGGATGTTTAGAGACTGTAAGGCTCTAACCCAAGCGCCAGAGCTGCCTGCCACAACATTAGCCACAAGTTGTTACAACGACCTATTCAACGGATGTGCCAGCTTAAACGAAATAAAAGTAGGGTTCACCGATATGGATGGGTCAGACGACGCCACCTCAAATTGGGTAAAAGATGTGAACGGAATAGGGAAGTTCCTTCTCCCTTGCGGTTCTATGTTTTTAGAGAAAGGAGTATCCTCCATTCCCGAGAATTTCTCCGTCATCGCAAACCCGATCATCATCTTTCAAAACATCAACGGCGAAACACTTCAGCAAGACACCATCAACTGCGGTGCGACTCCCCAATTCAAGAGCCGCACGCCAAGCATGGAGAAGGAGGGAAACATAGAATATAAATTCAAACAATGGTCTCCGAAATTGGGCAAATTGAACGAAGTGGGCATCTACACCTTCACCGCCCAATACGACACCATCGTCAACCTCGACACTACTATCCACGCCTGCGGCTCCTACTCTTGGGGAAGGAGGAACTTCATGAAGAGCTCGGATTGGAAAGACACTATCCATCACGAGACAGGCAAAGACACGATCACATCTTACCATCTTTTCATCCACTACACCTCCATCGCACCGGACTCCGTCATCAACGGGTGCGGTTCCGTCGAATGGAGAGGAAAAATATTTACCGAAAGCACGACCATCATCGACACATTTCCCAATCAATATGGTTGTGACAGCATCGTCCGCTTCAACATAGTCATCAACGACCTGGACACCAAAGATAGTACGGACTATGGGTGCGAGAGAATCACGCTAAACGGTCAAACCTATACCCAAGACACCACTTGGAACGACACGATACCAGAGTTGGGCGCATGCGGAACCATCATCCGCAGACACGTCAAAATCGGTCATCCGATGACGCTTGACACCACCATATACGCCTGCGAACAATTCTCTTGGGAAGAAAAAACGTATACGGAGAGCACTGTATGGGACGACACGCTTCAAAGCATCTACGGTTGCGACAGCATCATCCGCTACCATCTCACCATCGGCAACATCATGCGCATGGACTCACTCATCGAGGCTTGCGACTCCTACTCATGGAGAGGAATGACACTCGTAAACGACTCTATCTGGGAAGACACCGTTCTGACGGCGTTGGGCTGCGACAGCGTCATCCGTTACACACTCGCGCTACACCACTCCGTCAGCACAGACAGTATAATCTACGCCTGCGATTCCTTCTCATGGGAAGGAGCAATCTTCAAAAACGATACGCAATGGGACGACACCCTCGCCACCATTCACGGCTGCGACAGCGTCATCCACTACTCGCTCAAACTCCACCACGCAGTAAACACGGAGAGCGAAATCTCCGCCTGCGATTCTTTCGTATGGGAAGGAGTGGTTCTCACGGAAAGCACTGAATTCTTCGACAGGCAACAATCGGTGAACGGCTGCGACAGCATCATCCATTACACACTCTCCATCCACCACACCGTGAACGTGGACAGTTCCGTATTCTCTTGCGGTTCCTTTAGATGGCGCGACACGCTCTTCACGGAGGACACCAATTGGACGGACACACTCAGCACCATCCATGGCTGCGACAGTATCATCCACTACTCACTCACCATCGGTGCGAAAGATTTCATCGACACGACCATCTTCGCATGCGAATCCTTCCGCCTCAACGGCGTGGAGATTACCAACGACACGATATGGGAAGAGTCCCTATCTTCCGACACCAGCTGCGGCACCATCCTCCGCAACCATCTAATCATTTACCACGGCACAGATAGGGATTCTGTCATCTCCGCCCGCGACTCATTCCTCCACAACGGAAAGAAGCTCACGGAGAACGCACAATGGGACGACACGCTCGCCACCATCCACGGCTGCGACAGTATCATCCACTACTCGCTCACTATCGGCACTTACGCGACGAAAGACACAGTGATAGAGGCCTGCGGCTCCTATTGGCTGGAGGGCGTAGAACTTACGGAAGGAACCTCTTGGAACGATACCATCGTTTCTGACGATAATATCTTCGGAGAGATAATCCGTCATCAGCTCGTTATCCACGCCATCACAACAACCGACTCCATCATCACCGTCTGCGACTCCTTCTCGCTAAACGGACATATATTCACAGAGGAGACGGAGTGGAGCGACACCACCGCCTCCCAGTTCGGTTGCGACAGCATCACGCACTTCATCCTGCGCATCAACCACTCCATCGCCTCCGACTCAACCATCCACGCCTGTGAATCCTTCACATGGAACGGCGAAGAAATCTTGAGCGACACCACATGGAGCGACACCGCATCAACTTCGACTGGCTGCGACTCAATTACCCATTTCACGCTTTTCATCCACCATGGCATGACCATCGACTCTACCGTCACCGCCATAGACACTTTCCTATGGGAAGGGAAATCCTTTACCCAAGACTCTATTTGGAGCGACACGCTGAGAAGCGAATATAACTGCGACAGCATCATCCGCCACACGCTCACAATCGTCCACACGCCACAAATCGCAGGAGAGATCTCCCTCAGCGACGATTTGCTATTAGGCTCGCCGAAAGATGAGTTAAACATCCGTTACAAGATAACGCAAGGAGATCCTGTACGCTACCGCATCTCCGCAAATGGGAAGACAATCGGACAAGGAGACGGTGCGAAGGAGACGGTCTCTCTAACAATACCCGACGGACAATCCGCAGGAGCATACACCGCCACCCTAACTCTCTACGACAAATTCAATGACTCTATCCAAGGCGATTTCACCTACAACGTCTATCTCGAGAACACCAACGACATCTACCAAAAGCGTTGGAACGACGTTGTCATCTGCAAGAACAAAGGAGGCAAATACATAGATTTCCAATGGTACAAGAACGGAAAGAAAATCAATGGCGCCAACGAGCAATACTACTGCGACCTCGAAGGCCTTGACGGAGAGTATATGGTCTGCGTGGGCGACGCCGAAGGCAACCACTTCTTCATCACCCCTACGCACTTCGATTTCAGTGCGCCAAGCTACGCCATCACCGCTTCCCCTAACCCGGCGAAAAGAGGCGAAAGCGTGACACTCACCGTTACGGGCATTGAGGGCGAGGACTTGGAAGAGGCGAAACTCTTCATCTACCATAGTAACGGGACGCTCAAACAAGAGAAGAAGGAGGTGAAAAAGAGCACCACTCTACAATTCTCCGCAGGCGAATATATCATCGTCCTCACACAAAAAGATGGGCAGAACGCCAATTGTAAACTATTAGTAAAATAAGGCAATATAGAGATGAAACGATTAACTAAAATATTCACGATATTCATTGCGGTTTGCGCCATCGCGACCGCATCCTCCGCGCAAGACAAGTTGGTGAACATATCCTTAGGCGGAGGTCTGCACCCGCTGAACTACAAGACAGAAGTGGGAACGGTCTCCAAAGGCGGAGGCGTCCTATTCGGATGCAACTATATGCCCTTCTTCACGAAGAATTTCGGACTGGGTATCGGCTTCGACATGAACTACAACACCGCTTCCGCACAGATCAACGAGACTTTCGAGTCGGAAATCGACAACGAGGAAGTCGGCAGTTCCTATACGCTCCGCACCATCTTCAAGGATTGGAGAGAGAAAGAATCGATGCTCATCCTAAACATACCGCTCGGCATCTACGGAAGGGCGAAACTCAGCACCACTACCAACTTCATATACGGCGTTGGTGTGAAAGTGGGCATGCCGGTCATCTCCAGATACAAGATGAAAGAGGGTTCCATCGAAACACGGGCCTACTTCGGTGACGATTTGGAGGCGGAACTCAAAGAGATTCCGCACCACGGACTCTTTATCGACGAAGAGAAGAAAGAGGGAGATATAGAGACAAACAAAATATGCACCTCCATCTTCGCGGAACTGATGTTCACCTTCACCATCAACAATTCGAACCTATTCCACATGGGGCTCTACTTCTCAGACGGAGTCGGAGACCTTGCGGCGCACCACGAATCGATGGAGGGGAATAACTACCACGGAATCATCAACAGTGATTTGGTGGACAAATGCGTTCCGTTATGCATCGGCGCAAAAATAGGCTTCTCCATTCTGCCAAGTAGCGGAGGTAGCAGAGGAGCTTCCAATAAATGGTAATAATTTTTTAGGCTAATAGGCGGCGCTCCCCTCTTTCACCACACGGGCGCACCATGTCCGTAACAAATATCCATCTCATCGGTCAGGAGCGACTCCACATAGAGACGCTCACGTTTAGCCAAAGAGGAATCCATATTGACGCTCGTCATCAAGTAAGGAGCCAGTTTATTGAACTCAGACTGCTCCTTGGTATAACCGGAAGGGTTCACAAGAATATCGCCCGTAAAAAGTATATCATCCAAGCGGATGACCATCTCGCCCTTGCTATGGCCTCCGTTACCAGCATAGAAAAGGAACTTCAGACCGTAGATTTCACGAGTTCCGATCATCTCACCCGGTTTATGATTTTCTTGGTCGATAACAATCAGGCTCTCCATCTTCGGAGGCATATATTTTGACAAAATCTTACTGATTTTCACATAAGGCTCATGTTGCTTATATTGTTCCCTGAAATTAGGGCGTGACTCATTCTCCATGCGGAAGTTCTCATACATGGAACGGTTCACATAGATCTCATCGAAGAGATCCACCATGCCCAAATGGTCTATATCCGGATGGGTGATGATCAGGCATTTAGGTTTCGTGAGGAAATCATCGAACATGACGCTCAACAATTTCACCATCTCCTCCTGATAGAGGGCGAAACCACTGTCCACGAACACATAACCCATCTCCGTGGAAATCACATACGTATTCGATCCGCACTCTGGCTCAATCGCATAAATCGTATAACCCCGATAGCGCTTACTGGTGATGCGCGGATTAAAATCCAACCCCCTATATTTACTCAGGTAATCGGCAAACTTGGCGATATATTCGAACGTCTTATAAGGGCTCAAATTCTTCTCGTCCAACAGCTGCATGACAAGATTAGAATTGGATATCAAATCATTTATCTTATCCTTATCCAAGTCCAGCTTTTTAGCCGCACCATTCGCGAAGGAGATGTAAAACACCGTATTGTCCAAGTTCTTCTCCGTCTTATCATACGTGACGATACGCACCTCGCACAAAGCGGTCACGCTCTTCAGGAAATCGTCCACCTTGAAAGGATCGTCGATATAGAGCGCCATACGGAAATATTGGAAAGGCGTGCTGTTCTCCTGCGAACTGATATAGGAGATATTAAAATTATATTGTTGGATAAGTTCCAAGACAGGCAGGAGGACACCCGGTCGGTCAGGCATCTTGAACTCCACGAGAATAACGTTCGCATTGTCCTCCTTAAAAAGGTAGCCGTCCGATTTCAGGATTCCGTACGCCTCATCCACCGTCTCCTCCGGTCCGGAGACCTCCACGAAGAGCGTATGGGTATCTATGGCATTGTTATAGCTCACACGGGTAATGTTCAGCCCCAAGTTGGATATGATCTTCACCGTCTTCAAGAAAGCCCCGGGACGGTCAGGAATATTGGTTATGAATGTTTTTTTCATAAAAATCAACTATGGGTTTTCCACCCTAATGTTTGCGAAAACAAAGATACACATAAAAGCGTTATTTTCTAATTGATTCAATGAATAGAGAGTGCGCAATGAGACGCATTATTCGTCACTTTTCCCGTAAGTGCCATTAACGATGATAATAGACATACTCACCATTTACATATCGGAGGACACAAGTGTCATCCACAGAGAGCCAGCCATAGACATCAGGATGTAGTTCACAACGGACGATCTCTTTGGTGCTGAGAAGTTCAAAAGAGCCATAAGGGACAGAGGAATAATAACCGGTAAGCTTTTGTTTCGACATAGCGAACGACTTCTCCTTGTAAAGATGTTTCACCACAGCCAACTCATCATGCGGAAGCGTGACCGGGCTCTTCAAGAAGCTATATATACCGTAAAATAAAAAAAGAGACAACGCCAAGATGAACGAGACAATAGCAAGACGTCGAAAAAAATGTCGGTTTTCATGATTCCTCTCCATAGGCGCAGCAATTAGATATAAGACAAAAAAAATCCCGGACACTAAGGAAGGTCCGGGACTCAATATAATAAAAATAATTATAAGTTCAAAGACTTTTTGATAGCCTCAACCTTAGCGTTAGCCGCATCAGAAGCCTTCTTATAATCAGCGGCGCTCTTCATTTCGCCCTTCACCTCCACATAGAACTTAATCTTAGGCTCGGTTCCGGAAGGACGGACGCTCACTTTCGTGCCATCCTCGGTGAACCATTGGAGAACGTTAGCGGTCTCAGGCATATTGATGTCCTCAACCTTATTACACTTAACGCAAGTCTGCTTCAAAGACTTGTAATCCTTCACCAACTTAACCGGAGAGCCAGCCAACTCCTTAGGAGGGTTCTGACGGAAGTTCTCCATCATCGCCTTGATTTCGTCGGCGCCGCTCTTACCTGGTTTCACCACGCTGATAGCGCTCTCCTTTTGGAAACCATACTCCTTGTAGATATTCATGAGGAGCTCGTAAAGAGACATACCGTTATCCTTCGCCCAAGCGGCGATTTCGCAGATCAAGCAGATGGAAGCCGGTGAATCCTTGTCGCGTACCTTATCGTAAGGCAAGAAGCCGAAAGACTCCTCTCCACCACCGATGTACTTCTCCTTTCCTTCGTTCATGCGGATTCTGTAAGCAATCCATTTGAAGCCAGTATACTCGTCATAAAGCTTCACATTATTCTTGTCGGCGATTTCACGGATCAATTCCGAAGTCACGATAGTCTTCACCAAGAACTCGTTACCCTTCAACTTACCCAACTTCTTCATGTTGGTGATGATGTAGTAGCAGAACATCATGCAAGTCTGGTTACCGTTGATGATCATCCATTCGCCCTTATCGTCACGGCAGACGATAGCAAGACGGTCGGCATCAGGGTCGGAAGCGATGACCAAGTCAGCGCCCAACTTAGTACCGAGATTCATACCCATGGTCATAGCCTCAGAGTTCTCTGGGTTCGGAGACTTCACCGTAGGGAAGTTACCATCGATGACCATCTGTTCAGGCACGACATTGATATTTTGGAATCCCCAAGAACGCAAGCACAAAGGAATAATAACACGACCCGTACCATGGAGAGGGGAATAAACGATATTCAAATTCTTTTGGCGGTTGATGACATCCTGATCCACCATAGCCGACTTAACAGCCGTCATGTATTCGAAGTCCATCTCACCACCGATGATTGTGATAAGATCCTTATTAGGCGTGAATTTCACATCGTCGATCTTCACCTTGTTCACCTCGTCGATGATACCCTTGTCATGAGGAGCGAGCACTTGAGCGCCATCATCCCAATAAGCCTTATAACCGTTATACTCTTTAGGGTTGTGGGAAGCCGTGATGTTCACACCGCTTTGGCAACCCAACTGACGGATAGCGAAAGAAATTTCAGGAGTTGGGCGAAGGCTCTCGAACAGATATGCGTGGATACCATTAGCCGAGAAGATATCAGCCACGATTTCAGCGAAAAGGCGGGAGTTGTTACGGCAGTCATGGCCAACGACCACGCTGATTTCCTTCTTTCCGGCAAAAGCCTTCTTCAAATAATTAGCGAGACCTTGGGTAGCCATACCGACAACATACTTGTTCATACGGTTAGTTCCGACACCCATGATACCACGCAAACCACCCGTACCGAATTCAAGATTCTGATAGAAAGCGTCGATCAAATCCGTCTTATCTGAATTGTCCAACAGACGTTGAACCTCTTTTTTTGTCTCAGCGTCGAAGTTACCACTCAACCAAGCGTTTGCCTTAGCGGTAACCTCCTGTAATAAAGCGTTATCCATTAAAAATAAATTTAAATTAAACAACAAAGGAACCGATTAGATTCCAGCAATAACTCTTATCCAAAAAGATGCACTCCTTTCCATGAAGGAAGAAGTGCGATCTATTCAATTACAATAAATTTTCTTTCTCGATATCCTTGAAGTAACGGTAAGTGGAAACCTTCATTTCGAAAGTAGCCAACTCGTCACACACGATGATACCCTTTTTGTGCAATTGCAAAGCGCTAAGCGTGCACATTTGGCAAACACCACCCTCGACAGCCTGTTGCAAAGCGCGAGCCTTGTTGTAGCCGCTGACCAAAATCATCACCTCGTCAGCATCCATGATTGTACCGACACCAACTGTCAAAGCGGAGGTAGGCACCTTCTTGATGTCATTATCGAAGAAACGAGAGTTTGCGATGATCGTATCCGTAGTCAAATGTTTCAGACGAGTGCGGGAAGTCAAAGAAGAACCCGGTTCGTTGAAAGCGATGTGACCATCAGGACCGATACCACCGACGAAGAGGCGGATGCCACCCGCATTTTTGATGCGAGCTTCGTAATCAGCGCACTCCTTCTCCAAATCAGGAGCGTTACCATTCAGAATGTTAACTTGCTCAGCAGGGATGTCAATATGCTTAAAGAAATTATTCCACATGAAGGAATAATAGCTTTCAGGGTGTTCCTTAGGCAAGTTGACGTACTCGTCCATGTTGAATGTGATCACATTCTTAAAGGAGACGACGCCAGCCTTGTTCAAGTTTATGAGTTCACGATACATGCCCAAAGGCGAAGAACCGGTAGGCAAACCCAAGACGAACTTGCGGTCTGCAGTAGGTTTGAAACTGTTAATTGTGTCCGCAACATGTTTTGCGGCCCACTTTGAAACGGATTCGTAATCCGATTGAATAAGAACTCTCATATATTAGTTATAAGTTTAAAGAACTTTCTACTCATTCGTTCTAACCAGACCACCCTTGCTTCTCATCTCCGAAAAAGATTTATAAAGCAACCATCCTCCCCAAATAATCAGTGGCAAACTAAGCAATTGTCCCATATTTAAAACCATATCATCCTCAAAAGTCTCTTGGCTGTTCTTCAGGAACTCCAGACAGAAGCGCGACAAGAAGACGCAAATCAAAAAAACGCCGAAAATAAAGCCTTGATATTGGCGAACATTAGTTCGCCAATACAAGAACATGACGATTCCGAAAGTAATCAAGCAATAAAGCATTTCGTAAATCTGGGTCGGATGGCTAGGAGCCGAGAAGACCGGTTCCGCACCCGCCTGCCAATGATGAATGTTCTTGATGAACTCGAAAGCCCAAGGAACGTCCGTAGCATGCCCGTAAATCTCATGGTTCATCAGATTGCCGAAACGAATGCACGCCCCGCACAAAGCGACAGCGATGACGATTCGGTCCATCACCCAGATGAAATCCTTCAGAGCGACGCGCTTAGCGAATATCCACAAAGCCACCAGAATACCGCATGCTCCCCCGTGGCTGGAAAGACCGCCCTTCCACACACACAATATCTCACCCAGATTACTGAGGTAATAAGACGGGTTGTAGAAGAAACAATGTCCGAGACGCGCACCTATGACGGTACCCACCAACATATAGATGAACAATTTGTCCATCTGGTCCTGCGTCATCTTTTCCCTCAAGTATATCTTCGACTCTATCCAATAGCCGAGAAGGAACCCCAAGGCCCACATCAACCCGTACCAGCGAACCGTAAGAGGTCCGATGGAGAAGAGATCAGGGTCAACCGTCCAAGTTATATAAGCGAACATTTCAATTATCAAATAAGATCTTTACCGTGGCAATTCTTGAATTTCTTTCCGGAACCGCAAGGACACGGATCGTTACGTCCCACTTTAGGCTCAGCGCGGACCGGATCCACACGACGAGGCTGTTGCGGTGTGCGAGAAGGAGCCTCTGATCTTTGTTCCACATAATTAGAGCGGTCCTCCGTACGTTCAGGAGCAGCCTCCTTCACATCTTCAGGAGCGCGTTGCTGGACAGGAATCTGGGCACGCATCAGGATGGAGACAGAAGCGTAGTTCATGTCGTTCATCATCCTCACGTACATATCGTAGGATTCAATCTTATAAATCAACAACGGATCCTTCTGCTCGTAACTTGCGTTCTGTACAGAGTTACGCAACTGATCCATCTCACGGAGGTGGCGTTTCCAAAATTCGTCGATGTTATGCAATAAGATAGCGCGTTCGAACGATTTGATGACAGCCTTACAATCAGTCTCGTAAGCCTCCTTCAAATTGACAGGGATATTATACATCATTCTTCCGTCCGTAATAGGTATAATGATGTTTTGGAAATGTTCGCCCTGCTCCTCAAACACACGTTTGATGACCGGATTGGCGATATTCGCCACGTTATCCATCTTACGTTTGAACGACTCCATCGCCGCGTCGAAGAGGTTGTTTGTGATATCATCGACATCCGAGTTTTTGAACTCTTCCTCAGACATTGGAGCCTCCATCGCAAAAATTCTGCGCACCTCATTCTCATAAGAGTCATATGCGAACACCTTCTTCGCCTCGCTTACGATGTTCATCGCCGCACCATAAATCATGTCCATGATGTTCACACCCAAACGCTCGCCGAGCAAAGTCTGGCGACGTCTACGGTAGATAACCTCACGTTGCTTGTTCATGACATCGTCATACTCCAACAAGCGTTTACGGACACCGAAATGGTTCTCCTCCACCTTCTTTTGGGCACGTTCGATAGACTTGGAAATCATGCTATGCTCGATGACCTCACCTTCCGTGAAGCCCAACTTATCCATGATGCCGGAAATCTTTTCAGATCCGAACAAACGCATCAAATTATCTTCCAAAGAGACGAAGAACACGGAAGATCCCGGGTCACCCTGACGTCCGGAACGACCTCTCAACTGACGGTCGACACGACGAGACTCGTGACGCTCCGTACCGATGATGGCCAAACCGCCAGCCGCCTTCAC
>CALCUH010000077.1 GCA_937907165.1 uncultured Bacteroidales bacterium
GCTGGGTTCAGAACGTCGTGAGACAGTTCGGTCTCTATCTGTTGCGGGCGCAGGAGAATTGCGCGGGTCTGACACTAGTACGAGAGGACCGTGTTGGACAGACCTCTGGTCTACCGGTTGTGCCGCCAGGCGCACCGCCGGGTAGCTATGTCTGGTGAGGATAAGCGCTGAAAGCATCTAAGCGCGAAGCCATCCGCAAGATTAGTTCTCCATTGAGGGTCGTCGTAGATCACGACGTCGATAGGTCGCAGGTGTAAAGGCGGCGACGCCAAAGCCGAGCGATACTAATTGCCCGAACGCTTTTCCGAAAATTCCGGCGTTCCGCGCCGTTCCCGATTCCTTCCCGGCATCGTCAAGATAGAACTTATTTCAGGTGGCTATCGCGGCGGGGTTCCACCTCTTACCATTCCGAACAGAGAAGTTAAGCCCGCCGGCGCCGATGGTACTGCGTATTGTGGGAGAGTAGGTCGCCGCCGTCTTAGAGGGGATGTTCCTTTGGAACGTCCCCTCTTTTTTTTGCGCATTAAACTTCTAATGTTGAAGGTTTGATTAAGCATTTATTTTCTTTTTGCTATTTCTTAATTGTCTTTTTTCTTATATTTGTATGACGTATTGAAGGGTGATTGTGTGATAATGTGCGTTTTCTTTCATGAAAAAGTTCTTTTTTTATTATCGATTCATCTTTTTTGCTTATTTTTAAGTAGACGTCCTCTATTTTGATTTCTATTTTTTAATGATATACTTATGGGTAAAATGAGAAAACTTTTTATTATTAATTTCTTGCCTATATTTGTGCTGCTCGCTTTTATTGAATGTAGTCAAGATAATCCTATCTCAGAAGGACAGGAAGGTGAAGTGACCCAAATTGCTCCTGGAATTTCAAGTAAGTTAGCGTTAAATCGCCCTGGAGATGATTCCGAGTTCGCTTATGTGTTGTTGGATCCATCGAAATCTTTGGCTAGTCAGTTAACCACAACAAAAACGATTTATGAAATCCAAGATAATTTCGATTTGAAAAACGGCTCTTTGAATGTGCCTGCCAATTCTATTCTTCGATTCAATGGTGGTGCTATTTTGAACGGTTCTGTTAATTTTGATGTCACATATCTTGAAGGATTGGTTGTCTTCAAAGAGTGTACTTTCTCTGGTTCTTTGTATAACAAAGAGGTGGTTCTTTCGTGGTTCGGCGCTCTCCCTTCTAATAGTGATAATTCAACTATTATTAATCAAGTTTTGAAAATTATTCCCGAAACTTTGGTCTTGGATGCGCTTTATCCTATTAACTCAACGATTGTAATTACCCATGGTGTGACAATCCGTGGTATTGATTGGACTGAAAGTGTTTACGCTACGATGACTAGAAATTCGGAATATGGTTTCAAAACTTCGTCAAACATTACCGCTATCAAATTTGATGTCGGAGGTAGTTTGAATTTGTATGGCGTTTCCATCTTGGGTAACGATCAATTGTATATTGGAGGTAATACTAGAGAAGGGTTGTCGACAGCTGGTATATTCATTTATAGTGATGGCAAGGGTGTTCATGGATCTTTGTCTGCTATGATGGATTGCTCAATTGTAGGTTTTACTTATGGTATTAGGGCTATAGGTGGTTATATAGAAAAAATCAGAAGTTCTTATTTCAGTTCTTGCCGTTTTGGATTGTATACTGCTTATACGTCGGATTACATTTGCGAAGATTGCCATTTTAACACAAATATGCTGAATTACAATTTATCTGCAGCTAAAATTGATGATACGAATCCTAATACAATTCGAAAGGTTGGCGCCGGTGTGTTGATAAAGGGTGCGGGCATGACTCAGTTTATTAATTGTAGGTTTGAATTCAATTTCATTCACTTTATTATTGACGAGGCAGGTATTATTATCAATTTGGAAAATTGTATATTTGATGCTGCCACACATAGTTGTATCATGTTGTTTAATGAAAATAACGGAGACAATATGCTTGCGTCATCTGAATACCATAATCCAAGTATAAATTGTGTGAATATATCTGGTAATACCTTTGCGAGAGGTGCGCGTTGTGAACGTTATCAGACTACGAGTCTACCGGGTTCTGGTATCGTATATGTACGAGAGGGTGACGATAGAGGTTCAAATATTAATTTCTCAAACAATGTGGTCGTCGATGATATTGAAATTGATCAATATAACATTAATTATGAGGAGACTATTTTTAGAATTTACAATACCAGTAAGTCTAATGGTGTTATAAATTCTAATTCGAACGACTTTAGCCATTGTAAAGCGAAGACGGTCGCTTCTGCTGTTAAAGGTAGTACGGGTAGATTTGTCATAAAGGATAATGGTAGCAACTTTGGAGACATCAGTCATGAATTTACTAATAATAGTGTGATTGATATTCAAAAGATGGAGGTCGGTGCAGATGGTAAAATTAGAATATGGAACACATTGACCAATGGAAATGTGAAGAGTGTTGATACTATCATTGACCCCAATAAATAAATCTTTAAGAAGAGATTTTCCGCTGAAAAGTAATTTATAGATAATTGAGGTGTCAATAGCATTAGTGTTGTTGACATCTCAGTTATAATTTTTATGTCTTACTTCTTTTTTTATGTTCTATATTTCTGTTTTGCTTATCCCTTTCTTGCTTATGATGAATCTTGGAACGCCAGAAGATAAAATCGAAAATTTGCAGCCCGAAGAGAAATATTCCGTAGGAAGCGATATTTATAATGGTAAACCTATTGTGATAGTTGTCAATACGGGTTTGAGAGAATTTAAGGGGAAGTCCGATTACGAATGGTACTGTTCTTATTTTAGATTATAATAAGTTTGGGAAAAATGGTATGCCTACATTAGACGAGTCGGATTTCGTCTATTCATATTTTCGAAAGTTAGATGCCGCTATTTGTGGGGATAAAAGTAATCCTAATGCATTGTTTGTCGCTCGTATAACTTACAATGGCCATTTGGAAATTATTTGGCAAGTGAAAAATCCGGAAATAGTTCAAAAATATCTTGGTGACATAATTGTTAGCAAAAACTATCCTCGGGAGATGGATTATGTGATAGAAAAAGATGAGGTCTGGGAACATGCTGACTATTATCTGAATTGTATTAAAGACAAAAAGTAAGTTACAAATTTGCCATTACAATAAAAGGGAAGCCGTAGTCATACAACTTCCCTTTTCTCTCTTGAATTTCTGACTTATTTAATCTTAGGAGCCATTCCTTTTTGATAAATTTCTTTATTCTTTAAGGCTTCTACTCCTTTAACGAATATGGCGTTTTCGTCATTCATAATTTGATAATATTCGCAAGTGTCCCATAAATCCCTTGCGATCATCGCTTTGATTTGCTTGCTAATCAATCGCTTTGACTGCTTGAATTGCTCCTCGTCGAATTCCACTTTTTCTTTCTCTCCTGCTTGGGTAATCTCTTTCAGATCTTCGTCGCTGATATTGAAATTTTTGCGGAATCTTTCAAATCCTTCCGCCTTTTTCTTTTCGCTTTCGTTGATGCTATATGTCTTCTCCAAATCCTTCCTATTCTTTTCTAGATAGTTGAGAACAAAATTGTTTAAGACGCTTTTGGCGGCAAGATTTCTATGGTATTTGGTGTATTTGGTTGTGTCCAACGGAACGAAAATATCAGGCATGATACCACCTCCGCCATAGACCGGTCTCTTCTTTTCGAGAGTCTGATATTTTAAGGAGTCAGGGAAGCTGATGCTATCCTCATGCATTAATTCTCCTTTATTGTAACGGTCAATAAGATCGTTGTCGTAGTTTTTCAGATTGTCTTTGTAAGGACGTTGAACGCATCTTCCGGAAGGAATGAAGTATTGGGCCACTGTCAGACGTATTTGTGAACCGTCTGGCAAAGGTAAAGGTTTTTGCACAAGACCTTTACCGAAGGTCCTTCTTCCGATGATTAAACCTCTATCCCAGTCTTGTATGCAACCCGACAAAATTTCGCTGGCGGAAGCTGAGCTTTCGTTCACCAAGACTACTAAGTTCCCTTTTTCAAAAGAAGGATTCCCAGTTGTGGTGTATGTTTCTCTCGGTTGTGAGATACCCTCGCTGTAAACGACCAATTTGTTTGCCGGCAACACGATGCTTGCTAATTCGACAGCGGTTTTTAGATAACCGCCACCATTCTCTTGAAGATCGATTATTAAAGATTTCATGCCTTTCTTTTGCAGTTTAGCCATTGCTTCGTTGAACTCTTGCAAAGTGGTTTCACTGAATTTGTTCACCTTAATATAGCCGATTGCATCGTCGACCATATAAGCGGCATCTATGCTATAGATAGGAATTACGTCTCTTACGATTTTGAATTCAATTAGTTCTTTGACGTTTCTACGAAGAATTTTCACGTTGACGGAAGTTCCTTTGGGACCTCTCAGTTTTTTCATGATATCCGTGTTCTGCATATTGACGCCTGCGATGGATGTGTCGTTTACGGAAACGATTCTATCTCCTGCGAATATTCCCACTTTTTCGGAAGGACCTCCTGAAATAGTTTGGATGACTAGAAGCGTATCTTCCATCATTTGGAAAACGACACCAATGCCTTCGAACTTTCCGTCAAGAGGTTCGTTCATTTTCTTTACTTCGCTTTTGGGAATATATTTGGAGTGAGGATCCAATTTTTCCAACATTCCGTTTATGGCGTTGTCCACAAGTTTTTCCCCGTTCGTGGTATCTACATAATAACGATCTATCGCATAGAGCGTCATTTGCAGTTTTTGAGCGTCGCTATAGGTGACGGTAGCGTAGGTGTGCGTACCTAATCCTATGGCTACTATGAGAAAAATGATAATTTTAGCAATTTTCATGTCGTTTTTTCCCTTGTTAAATGATTAGATAAGAGGAATGTTGTGTTTCTCACATTCTTTGCGCATCTCTTCTGGCCAAATGCTTGCTTGGATTTCTCCGACGTGCGCTTTCCTTAAGAAGAACATGCAAAGACGGGACTGACCGATTCCGCCTCCGATGGAAAGAGGTAAGGTTCCGTCCAACAATCTCTTGTGGAAATACAATTCTTTCCTTTTCTCTTGTCCTGTCATTTCCAATTGGCGGAGAAGCGCCTCCTTGTTCACACGGATACCCATGGATGATAATTCTAGCGATTGCTCTAAAATACTATTCCAAACCAATATGTCTCCGTTTAATCCTGGAAGCCCATCTTCGCCAAGAGTCGTCCAATCGTCATAGTCTGGAGCTCTTCCGTCATGTGGCTCTCCATCGCCCAATGGTCCTCCGACGCCCATGACGAATACTGCGCCATATTTTTTTGTGATGGCGTGTTCTCGCTCCTTAGGTGTCATGTCAGGGTAGAGTTGACGAAGTTTTTCCGCATGGATGAAGAATATTTTTTCAGGTAAAATTGGCTTTATTTCCGGATACATCTCGTATACGACATATTCGGTACGGACCATAACTGAATAAATGCGACTTACGATATCTTTTAAGAATTCTGTGTTGCGTTGGTCTGCGGACATGGTTCTTTCCCAATCCCATTGGTCGACATATAGAGAGTGAAGATTGTCGAGTTCTTCGTCAGATCTGATCGCATTCATGTCGGTATATAGACCGAATCCTGGCTCTATTTTGTATTCAGCCAGCATCATTCTTTTCCACTTTGCAAGAGAGTGTACAACTTCCGCTTTTTGGTCTCCCAAATCTTTGATAGGGAATGTGACTGCTCGTTCCACCCCATTTAGGTCGTCGTTTAATCCTTGACCTTGTAGTACGAAAAGAGGGGCTGTGACTCTCCTGAGTCTTAATTCTGCTGAGAGACTTCCTTGAAAGAAGTCTTTTATTTTTTTGATGCCTAATTCTGTTTCTCTGGCATCTAACAATGGTTTGTACCCTTGAGGGGTCTTCAGATTACTCATGATCTTATCTAATTTTCCGCAAATATAACATTTTTTACAAAAATTGACAAATCGCGAATGTGATAATAGCAAAAAAATATTAAATCCGCAAATGTGCTTATATTGTGGTTACGAAATGCGTGTTTTCGTTTACAAAAAGTCATATTTCAAATAAAGAACTATACTAATGATTGTTTTTTCACCAAAAAGAAGTAAATTTGCAATAAAATAAAGGCTCCGTAGTTCAGTTGTATAGAACGTCAGATTCCGGTTCTGAAGGTCGCGGGTTTGAATCCCACCGGGGTCACAATAGGCTGAAAAACAATAATAGTATGTTGTTTTTCGGCTTTTTTTGTGTTGCACTTTCCCATGTGTTAAAATATTTGTTTTGATTCATTGGTTGAGCCGTATGTTTTGAAATGTGACTTTTTTCTTTTATATTTGTTTATGTATTAATGATTGCAATTTATTATTGTCGAAATAAAGAGTGTTGTTATGAAACTGAATCTTATTGCATATGGTTTGGGAGCGGTTGCGTTGTTTGCGTCATGCTCCGATAATAAGGGAAAAGCTTCGGAGGCATCTGAAGCAGCCTTGAAATCAATTAATTCAGAAGCACCAGAAGGAAATCAAACTGCTGCGGTTGAGTCTAATAAAGAAGTGTCTCAAACCGTTGTTGAAGTAGCTCCGACTCAGTCTGGAGACGACAGCAAGACTCCAGAAGAGGAAAATGTTGTATCTGCGGAGAATTCGGTAGCAGAGGTCGATAATCCATCGGTTCCTGAGAATACGGCTCCTGTCAATCCTGTAAATGAACCTGCCGTTGAACCTCAGAATGTTGTTGAAGATGTGCAACCTACCGAGGCGAGTGTTAGTTCTAATGGTTTTTCTGATTCCGATTTGTCTGCGCTTTCCGAATCGTTAGGATTCCCTGTTTCTCAAGATGATGATATAGAACTTTTTAATGAGGTGAAATCATGGCTTGGCGCTCCTTATAGAGCTGCGGGGAACGATAAGAGTGGCGTTGATTGCTCTGGTTTAATCTATGAGATTTATGGGAAAATCTATAGCAAGGAGGTTGCCCGTCATACAGCTGGTATATATGACCAATGTCAGAGTATCAATCAAAGTGATGCTAAAGCGGGCGATTTAGTTTTTTTCCGCACGGATGGGAAGATGGAAGAGAAACCAAACTTCGCCGGAATTTATTTGAAGAATGATTATTTCGTGATAGTGAGTTCTTCGAAAGGTGTAACGATTTCATCCCTTAATAGTAGTTATTATAAGAAAAATTTTGTGACAGCCGGAAGAGTTAAAAATTAAGACCTTTCGAATAGATAAAAGGAGAGGGGCTTAGCCGATTAATCGGCTAAGCCCCTCTCCTTTTTTGTTATCGATGTTATTACTTTTCAAGAATCGAGATGCATTGTTTTAACGAATCCTTCCAATAGGGAACCTTGACACCTGCATCCTTAATTTTACGTTTGTTCAATACACTATATGCTGGTCTTTGTGCAGCTGTGGGGTATTCAAAACTTTCGATAGCGTTCACTTGTGTTTTCAGTCCGGTAATCTCAAAAATTGATTTCGTGAAATCAAACCAACTGATGACACCTTCGTTGGAGAAATGATAAATGTCGAATCCTCTGAACCCTTTCTCAAGGAGTGTCATGATTGCGAGGGCTAAGTCGGTCGCATAGGTAGGTGTCCCTATCTGGTCATAAACCACGTTCAGCGAATCACGCTCTTTGCCGAGGCGAATCATGGTTTTCACGAAATTGTTCCCATATTCGCTATACAGCCATGCTGTTCTGATGATGATTGCGTCGCAGCCGACTTTCTCGACTTCAATTTCACCTTGTCTTTTCGTCTTCCCGTAAACACCGATAGGTTGGGTAGCGTCCGTCTCTTTCAAAGGGAGGCTGGATTGACCGTCGAAGACATAATCAGTAGAGATGTGGATCAGTTTCGCACCAACACTTTTAGCTGCGATTGCGAGGTTTTTCGGGCCGTCTACGTTAATTTTTCCTGCCAATTCTTCACAGCTCTCCGCTTTATCCACTGCAGTGAATGCCGCACAATTGATAATAGCGCCAATATCTTCTTTTTTTACAAGATTCTCTAGTAAAGACAAATCGGTGATATCAACTTCCGGCATGTCCGTAAAAAGAAATTTATGTTGTGGATAATCACTTGAAATCTTTCGAACAGAATTGCCAAGTTGTCCGTTTGCTCCTGTAACTAATATATTCATTTCTTACCCTTTCAATTTTTAGTCGAACACTTCCGCATCTATTAAAAATGGATGTTTTTTGTCCTTTTCGGATAACAACATTTGATCTGATGGAATGTCCCAATTAATTCCTATAGTCGGGTCGTTGAACATGATTCCGGCATCTGCTTGAGGCGCATATAGGTTGTCTACTTTATAAGTAAATATTGCTTCTTCGCTTTTAACAAGGAAACCATGAGCGAACCCTCTAGGAATGAATAATTGTTTTTTGTTTTCTTCACTTAATAGAACTGCGACGTGCTGTCCGAATGTGGGAGAACTTTTCCTTATGTCGACCGCCACATCGATTACGGCACCCTTGATGACTCGAACCAATTTCGCTTGGGAGAATTCTCCTTTTTGGTAATGTAGTCCACGAAGGACACCGAAAGAGGATTTTGATTCGTTATCTTGAATGAAGTTTACTTTGCCGACGTGTTCTTCAAACTCGTTTTGTTTGAACGCTTCCATGAAGTAGCCTCTGTTGTCGGCGAAAATCTTAGGCTCGATAACCCAAACACCTTTGATTTTTTGCTCTGTGAAAATCATTTTTGCTCTAATAAAGAAATTATATATTGTCCGTAAAGGGTTTTACTTAGTTGATTGCCAAGGTGGAGTAATTGCTCGTCAGAAATCCATCCGTTTCTCCATGCGATTTCTTCTATACAGGCGATATAGAAACCTTGTCTTTTTTGAATTGTCGCTACAAAGTTACTAGCCTCAAGAAGCGAGTCGCAGTTTCCTGTGTCCAACCATGTGAACCCTCTACCGAATTTTTGCATGCGGAGAGTTCCTTCTTCGAGATACATTTTATTGAGATCAGTAATTTCGTATTCGCCTCTGGCGGAAGGTTTTAGTACTTTAGCCTTTTCTGTCACCGTTTCGTCGAAAAAGTAAAGTCCGGGAACCGCATAATTGGATTTGGGCTTTTCTGGCTTCTCCTCGAGAGAAATCACTTTTCCGTTGGCGTCGAATTCAGCAACACCGTAGGCGGAAGGATCTTTCACGTAATATCCGAAAATGGTAGCGCCTTTTTGCTGTTCCGATGCTTTTTTTAGCATGTCGGAAAAGTTTTGACCATAAAAAAGGTTATCGCCTAAAATGAGACACCCCGCCTCACCGTTCAAAAAATCTGCGCCGAGGACAAAGGCTTGCGCCAATCCGTTTGGTTCGTTTTGGACGATGTAACTGAATTTCATGCCGTAATTTTCACCCGTTCCGAGCAGTTGTTGGAACATTGGCAAGTCCCTTGGCGTGGAGATGATTAGCACCTCACGAATGTTCGCCAACATGAGGGTTGAAAGAGGGTAGTAAATCATGGGTTTGTCGTAAACCGGCATGATTTGTTTTGATATAGCTTTAGAAAGAGGAAACAAACGTGTGGCGCTTCCCCCCGCTAATATGATCCCTTTCATAAACTTATTTTTTTAGAAGTACAGTTTCGATGGCGTTTTTAATCTCTTCTTTGGGAAGTGCGCCCCTGCTCGCTTGAGGTTGCCCGTTTTTAGGAATAAAGATGAGGAGAGGAATGCTAGACGCTCCAAAATATGCTGCCAATTCCTTCTCTTCGTCAACGTTGATTTTGTAGATGTAAATCTTATCCTTGTATTCTTTGGCGAGATCGTCCAAATATGGGGAAATCATGCGGCATGGACCACACCACGAAGCGTAGAAATCCACAATGCATGGCTTGTCGCCGAGGTAATTCCATCCTTCCGCATCAACATTCACAACCAATTTTTTGAATTCGGCTTTGTTCAAATGCTTAACGGTTCCCACTTTATTATTATCTGCCGCAAAAAGACAAGATGATAGTCCTAACAATAGGCACATCATCACTGCTTTGCATAAATTTCTTTTTCCCATTTCGCGTATTATTTTATCAAGTTGAAAAATTTTGTTTCGCAAAGTTAATGTTTTTTTTCTAATACAAACGTTGTGGTTCGTTCTGTTTGTTAAAAAATATAGATTTTTCGACCTTTTTTTCTGTGCTAATCTACAACCTCCATTCTTCTCTATTTGGTCAATTTGAATTATATTCGCGGAGTTTTTTAGAAAAATTATTAAATAGATATGGACGAATTATTGTTTTCTTCCCTTCCTTATAAGGTTGCGGATATTAGTTTGGCCGATTTCGGACGTAAGGAAATCGAGTTGGCTGAAATCGAGATGCCTGGTTTGATGGCGCTCCGTGAGAAATATGGCAAGCAAAAACCTTTGAAAGGTGCGAGAATATCAGGTTCGTTGCATATGACCATCCAGACTGCTGTTTTGATTGAGACTTTGGTGGCGTTAGGTGCTGAAGTTCGTTGGGCTAGTTGCAATATATTTTCCACTCAAGATCATGCGGCGGCTGCGATTGCGGCATCTGGAGTTCCCGTTTTTGCTTGGAAGGGTGAATCCCTTGTCGACTATTGGTGGTGTACGTTGCAAGCCCTGAATTTTGGGGGTGGAATGGGACCTAATATGATAGTGGATGATGGTGGTGATGCCACTTTGATGATCCATTTGGGTGCTATGGGAGAGAATGACGAGCAAGTCTTGAACCGTAAGGCGGAGAGTGAGGATGAGATAGAGCTGCTGAAGATTTTAAAATCTATCCGTTCTGTGGACGGACAATTTTTTAATAGGATGATTCCTGACATAAAGGGTGTTTCCGAGGAGACTACGACAGGTGTCCATCGTCTCTATCAGATGGAGAAGGAGGGACGACTCCGCATTCCTGCGTTTAATGTGAATGACTCTGTGACGAAGTCCAAGTTTGATAATTTATATGGTTGCCGAGAATCTTTGGCGGATGGTATCAAACGAGCTACTGACATTATGGTTGCTGGCAAAGTCGTCGTTGTCTGCGGATATGGTGACGTGGGGAAGGGATGTGCCCATTCTATGCGTTATTACGGCGCTCGTGTCTTAATAACAGAAGTAGATCCGATTTGTGCTTTGCAGGCGGCTATGGAGGGTTATGAGGTCGTCACGGTTGAAGATGCACTTCCTGTAGGTGATATTTACGTCACTACGACTGGTAACATCGATATTATTACGATTGACCATATGTCGAAAATGAAGAATGCCGCTATTGTATGTAACATTGGTCATTTCGATAGCGAGATTCAGGTGGACAAACTGAAGAAGTATCCTGGCATTTCTCGTAGAAACATAAAGCCTCAGGTCGATCAATATTTCTTCCCGGACGGACATTCTATTATCCTTTTGGCAGAAGGCAGATTGGTGAATTTGGGTTGCGCTACGGGACACCCTTCTTTTGTTATGAGTAATTCTTTTACAAACCAAACGTTGGCGCAAATCGAATTGTTCACGAAAAAGTATGAGGTCGGAGTCTATTGTTTGCCGAAAGAGTTGGACGAGGAGGTGGCAAGGTTGCATTTGTCGAAAATTGGGGCGAAGTTGACCGTGCTTACGCCTGAGCAAGCCGCATATATAGGGGTGTCTGTTAATGGCCCTTATAAATCAGACCTTTATAGGTATTGATTGTGTGAGAATGGATATCTGCTTCCATTGGGATTGGAGCGACCTTTCCCTTCTCGAAGCGTATGTCTGACTTTTTTTCTTCGATTGATAAAAAAACATTGTCAATTTTATTTGTTATTAACGATTTTTAAATAACTTTGTCGCGTTTGGGAGGCGGTTGCCTCTTGAATTAATATAATGTAATTGTGTTATAGTCCATGAAAAAGATATTTATTGCACTTGCGGCTTTATTCTTTCTCTCTAGCAATATGGTTGCTGCAGAAAAGGATGTCAAGGTACGTTTCGGTTTGGAAGGCGGTTTTAATTTGACGAAATGGAACGGCGATTTGATGCCTGACTATAAAGCGGCTCCTGAATTGATAAAGGCAACTGCTAATATAGATGACGCTAGTGTGAAACCTGGTTTTCATGCAGGTGCTTTGATGGATATCATTATCCAAAACAAGTGGTCTATCCAACCGGAAATTCTCTTCCAATTGGAGGGCTCGGAAATCTCTAAACCTCTTGTGGAAACGGATGATGAGGGAAATGTGATTGCTGAGGGTGTTATTACGGAGAAATATTCTGCGGGATATATCCGTATCCCGGTTATCTTATATTACAATATCGCAAATGTCGGTCCTGGTCAATTGTCTCCAGGTTTGGGTTTGTTCTTTGCGGGAGGTGTCTGCGGAAAGGGTAGTGAAACTGAGCAGGAGACATTCGGAGTAGATGGAATTTTGGATGAGTTCGATTGGGGACTTAACGTGAAATTCGGTTATGAATTCCAACAATTTGCGAGCGGCTTGTATCTTAATGCCGGATTCTCACAAGGATTTTCAACGTCTAAGTCAACGGGAATGAATTTTTCTGTTGGCTATAAGTTCCAGTATTGGAAAGGCATCAAACGCGCATACAACACTGGTATTTTGGAGTACAATCCATAGTAGATGCGTTTTAAAAAGATATATATAGAAATCACTAACCATTGTAATTTTAACTGCAGTTTTTGCTGCAAATCGGTTAGAATGAAAAAGTTTGTGTCGCCGGAAGAATTTTCGGCGATACTTTTTTCTATAAAGCCCTATACGGACTACATATATTTGCATGTCTTAGGAGAACCTTTGCTTCATCCTCATTTAGAACAGTTGCTTGACGTGGCAGACCAATTGGGTTTTCATGTGAATTTGACGACTAATGGATCGTTGATTTCAAAAAGGGAACATCTCTTAATGGATTCCCATATACGGCAGTTCAATATTTCTTTGCATGATGCTGAGGAGAACATTCCGCATGAAAAATGGGAAGGTTATTTGGATGAAGTCTTTGCGTTTGCGAATATCAAAGCTAAGGATAGCTATTTTTCTCTTCGCTTGTGGAATCGTATTGAAGGACAGACCTCTACCTTCAATGATTTTTGCTTGTCGAAAATTTCCGATTTTTGGCACGTCGACATGTCAGATGCGATGTCTTCAAGGAATAAAAAGATATCTGACCATATATATTTCCAAAATTCTGCTAGGTTCTCATGGCCTGGGGAAAGTGATTTGAGAGTAAAAAAACGCTCATGTTATGCCGTGAAAGATCACGTGGCTATATTGGCTGACGGAACTGTGGTCCCGTGTTGCTTGGATGCGAATGGTGAGATGGCTTTAGGTAATGTTTTTACTGATTCATTCCGTGATATCATTATGGGAGAAAAGGCAACTGCCATCTTGAATGGTTTCCGTCGCCATGAGGTGGTGGAGCCATTGTGCGAGAAATGTGGTTTTTTTGTGGCTGGTTGATCCCAGAAAAAGTCATCCTTTTTTGTGTTTGAAACTTGCATGTTTCGCTAATTTTTATATCTTTGTTATATAATTTAAGAATATGATGAAGTATATTTTCTCTATAATATTTGTAGCCCTTATAGGATTTGGCGCACATGCTGCCGCTATTTCAGAGATTGAAATGTCGACCAAGGGGCAAACACTTGTGGGTGTGGGTGTAGGTGTGCCGCCTTTCTCTGAAGGCGTGGATGCTAATCTTCCTTGCCTTTCCGTAAATTTTAGTGCTGGTTTAATAAGTGGGTTTATCAATACTCCGTTGTTCGGTCGTAATGGTGCTGTGGATGTTGGTCTAAATTATGCTGTATGTCATTACGGAAGCAAATTTGGCCTGTACAATACGTGCCAAGAGGTGAAAGTGTTCCAGAACACGTTGGTTGCCCGAAGTGCGTTCCATTTTCAATTCGTTAATAATTTAGATACCTATGCTGGAGTTTGTGTCGGTGTTAATATTTGCTCCGAAAGCTTTTTGGAACGGACGACCTATTCGGAAGCTTCTATTTTTGAACAGTGGGATCATATCGAGAAGAATACGTTCTCGCCTGTATTAGGCGTTTATTTGGGAGTGAAATGGTTCTTCTCGGAGAAATTCGCATTAGGTTTCGATTTCGCAAACGATTTTTTGCGGACCGATGACGAGGCGTGCGAAGAAGCGTACAATTATTCGCACTATGGCGGCTCCGCACTTCCTGTCGTTTCGATTGTCGCTTCCCTTCGTTTGGGAAATAAATAAAATCTATCGTTCGATGGATACTCTTTTATTGTAACTTTTTAAACTAATTCGTAACTTTGCATCATTAATTTTTAAAATCATAGATAGTATGAAAAAAGTATTGTTACTCATCGCTTCCGCATTCATGTTTTTGAATGTGAACGCTTCTAATGTGGAGAGAATTGAATATGCTAACGCTGGTGACTTCTCTTTGGGTATTATGATTGGTGTTCCTCCTTATGGTGGTGCTAATATGCCTACGATTTCAGTTGATGGTATGTGGGGCTTGACTGATGGTTTCATCCATACAAAGACATTCGGAGATAACGGAGCCATAGACTTGGGCGGTTATATCGGATACTGCCATTATGGTGATGGTTATGATTACGGTTATCACTACGATCATTATTATTGGGAATTGCCTATCTTGGTTCGTTGTGGTTTCCATTTTGAATTTGTAAAGCATTTGGACGTTTATGCTGGTTTCCAAGGTGGTATTTGCCTCGAACATTGGCGTAACGAATGGGAGGGCGATCGTTATGACGTTCCTGGTTATGAGATTGAAGAAAATGGTAGCCATGTTGACGGCGTTTTCGGTTCTTATATCGGCGCTAAATGGCACTTCAATGATAATTTCGGTGTTAAATTAGAGTTCTCTTCTGACTGGATCGGTGATGGTAATGACCTTCCTGGTGTAGCGGGTGGTGTGACATTTAATTTCTAAAATTGTCTGATCGCAAAAACATGGAATGTCCCATATCGAATGGGACGTTCTATGTTTTTCTTTTGTGAATTTATTTAGTTTTATATATTGTTATGAAAAAGATTCTTTTATTGTTATTTTCGTTAATGCTCGCCGGTAGTGTGATGGCGGGAGGAAAAAAGAGTAGTGGCGCTAAAGTTTCTGAAATCGGTGTTGTCACCCAAGGTGGTTGCAATATGGGTTTCATGATTGGTGTTCCGCCGATTGGTTTTTATTCAAACGGTGAACCGACAGATCCTACCATTCCGACTTTCATCGTCGATGCTAATTGGGGTTTGGCTTCCGGATTCATCAAGACGAAGACTTTCGGTAATAATGGTGGTATCGATTTAGGTGCATATTGGGGAATCGACCATTATAAGGGTGCTTACAATCGAGATAGAGGTATGTTGCAAAACGCTGTTTTGATCAGATGTGCGTTCCACTTTGAGTTCGTCAGAAACTTGGATGTCTTCATGGGTATCGCTAACGGTGTGAACATTTTCGGTTCTACGAATGATCACCCGGGTTGGGACTTCGATGATTGCAAGTATGCGGGTGGTATTTACGCTGGTGTGAAATACTATTTCACGGATCACTTCGGTATGAAGATCGAATTCGGTTCCGATTGGAATGAGAAGAATATTACGAACTTCGCAGGTGGTTTCACCTTCAAGTTCTAATCTAATATAGGTTTTAAGATGAAGAGCGGGTCGATATGATCCGCTCTTTTTTATGGTATCTGTATCTTGTATGTTCGTGCATTCCCTTGGTAGTGTAGTACGCAAAGAATGATTTCTCCTTTGTGTCTGGGAATATTGAAGTTCTCTTCTCCAGAGATTTCCTGCTTGATGATTAACCCTCCGTTTGTGTCGTAGATTTCCACCCATCCAAATCCTGTGATATGTAATTTGCCATCTCTGAAATCTATGTTTTTTGTGGAAAACGTTTCCTGATTGCTCGTGTTTTGTGATGCTAAAATGTTGATATTCCCGATCTTATTGGCTCCTATGGACGAATCGAATTGCTTAGAATCATTGCCGAATTGGATGCAGTGGTAGTTGTTGTCGCTTGGAAACTTTCCGTATTCGGAAAGGCGGACGTAAAGATCGTATGCGTTGGCGTTCATTGGGGGAAGAGTCAGTGTGGCGTTCACTTCGTTCTTCTCTTCAGACAACCATTCCATAGGGTCTATCGGTTTGTCTGGACGAAGTTCGAAGATGTTTTCTTCATCTTTTAGGATGAAAGTCACTTCGCTGTTTTTCGTCAGATTTCCGAACCCGACGTTTTCGATAAGAAGTTTTATGTTGAGATTTCCTCCTGACGTTACGGAATCTTCTATCGCCGATTCACGAAGGATAAAACGATAGCCTAAATGGTTTTCGACATAGGTGAATCCATCTTTCCCGTCATATTCCGGATCGCCTCCGTTGAAGATGGAGTCTTTCCAACTAAGGATGGTCGGTTGGTGCCATTCGTAGTTGAGGTAGGATGTATGGGTTCTGAAACCCTCTTGAGAGAGGTAGCTGGGCGTGTTGATGGGGTGGTCTCCATTTTGGTTGGCGACCAATTCGCCTCCGTAAGGTGTGTGTCGGGAATAGGCTTCCAACCATTGTACCATCATCTCTCGTGTCATATTATGTCCGGAAGCTCCCATGCCTATGGTCCCTAAGTCGCTGTCGGAGCCAAGATAACCATCGTTGTACATACCGACCCTAAAGATTGTGTCCCCTTTCTTTTCCGCCGCTTTAAGGAATTTCTCCGTTTCGATTCCGAACCCGTCGTAGTTGTTACCCTCGTTGATACCCAACCAGGTGGCGATGATGTCTGGACGTCTTACGCCGATTTTTATCGCTGGCGGTGTGCATTCAAGAAGCGTTTGTAGTGCTTCGGCGATGTTTTCGTTGGTCCCGAATCTGCTAGAGTGCATCTCACCCCAGCTGCCGTACATGCCTAGTTCTACGAAGTAGATGACGTCCGTATTGCGTGCATAGACTTCTCCTAATTGCCTAAGATGTCCGAGGATGACGGATTGTTCCGGATCGCAATTTTTTGAGCCTTCGAAGTACGAATCATAGCTGAATCGCACGATGGCGCTCTTGCCTCGTTGCCTGACGTTGTCCAAAGTGGCTTCGAAAGCGTCAAGAGCGTCTTGGGTGAGCGGACGGGAGGTGCCGAACGTCGTGTCACCGCTTGTTTTATCTATGTTGATGACGGCATTGCTCGAAAATTCGGAGATGTCCATGCGCAGATGCGAAAGGTTTCCCCATGTGCTGGCGGCTTTATTTCCTTCTGATTTGAAATGGTATACTTGTGTACGGTAGAAACCGATGCCTGGATTCTCTAACGATTCCAAAGCGTCGGAATAATCTAATGTTTGAACTTTCATCTCCGCATGAGCGGAAAGGACGAACATCGTCAATAGCGGTACGACTATTTTTATATCCATAAGCTTCATTAATTTTTATGACTAAGGTAACGAAAATGATGCTGATAATATTCTAAAATCGTAAATTTGTCAAGAAAAGAAATAATATAATAGTAGAGGAAATGAAGCAAATTGTCGCTTTTTTGCGTGAGTTGCAAAAGAACAATCATATCGAGTGGTTCCATGCGCATCGGAAGGAATATGAGGAGGCGAGAGACCGTTTTCAGTTATTCGCCCAACGTCTGATTGACGGAGTGGGGAAGTTCGACGAGAGCGTGCGTGGCTTGGAGCTGAAGGATTGCACCTATCGGATTAATCGTGACATACGTTTTTCCGCGGATAAGTCACCCTACAAGACGCACTTCGGCGTATTTATCGCCCCTGGAGGGAAAAAGTCTGGAAGGGCGGGGTATTATTTTCACCTTTCCGTGGGAGGAGAAGGCTATCCCGACGCCAATATGGTGGCGATTGGCCATTATTGTTACGATAAAAAAGTGGTCGAAATCGTGCGGGAAGATTTGATGGATGATGGGGGACGGTTCGACGCATTGGTACGTACAGGGGCCAAGGACGGACTTCGCATAGAGATGGAGGATATGCTGAAAAAGGTTCCGAAGGAGTATGCGCAGTGCGCCTATCCGGACTATATCCGATTGAAGAGCTATTGCTTGTCACGATGGTTGGATTCTTCATCAGTCGATGATGCAGAAAGTCTGTTAAACTATCTTTTGGATGTGTTCAGACGGAATAAACCGTTCATTGATTATTTGAACCAAGTGATAGATTATACTAGAGAGGATTTGTAGGATGGTTTGTCGCATCCTCCTTGGATAATGATAAGGAATGGTTAGCGTGATTTATGAACGCTAATCATTCTTTTTTTATGAAAGTTATTGTTATATAAATAAAAATCGCTATATTTATTTATTGGTGTCCGCTAAACTAGACCCGTTTTTATTTGCCATCGCATCCCATATTGAATAAATTATTCGCAAAAGATGATTAATTTTGTTGCATATTGATAACACGTGTGTTCGTGCAACTAAAACTAAGTAGTTAATTTATTCTCTGATGTATAGCGCATTTGTTTCGATCGCTCTTTTCGGTATGCTTATGCAGACGCTTTTCATTGTCGTTGAGCATGGGGAGAAGTACCTGCTAGCCGATGTGTTAAAGGGCTTCGCTTCTTTAGCGTTTGTGACTATCGGGTTTGTCGGTTATAACGAGTATTCGAACGATTCGCTCGGTTGTAAGATATTGATTGGTCTTATCTTGGGCATGCTTGGTGACATTGTCCTTAACCTGCGATTTGTGCTGAAGGAGAACGGAGAGAAAGCTTTCTTGGGCGGTATTGTCCTGTTTTGGCTCGGACATGTTCTCTATCTTGCGGCGCTTATCCCTCTTACGGATTGTCTGCTTGTTGATGTATGTGTCGGATTGTCTCTCACAGCGGCGCTTCTTGCCTATTTTTATCAGACGATGAAGCCTAAGGTGGTCTTCAAGGTCTTAGGTGCGGTTTATTTGGGAGCGGTGGTTGGTATGACTGTGATCGCAGTGCAATTGGCGCTGACGACAATTGCGACGAGCTACATCGTTTATGCTGTGGGGGCACTTCTCTTTATGATTTCCGATATTGTGCTTATATGCAACACGTTTGGTGAAACGTCGAAGTTCTCTCTTCGGATTCTAAATCTTTCATGCTATTATGTTGGTCAACTCTTGATAGCGGGAAGTCTTTTTTTGCGATAATAGTACAAATCGGATCCCTCAGTAAGTGTTTCATGGGTGTTTATTCTTCCGTATTCTTTTCTCTTCCTTTGAAGGTATGCTTTACCCCGAATTGCCCTAAGCCTTGACCTCCATAGCCGAATTCCGCGAATCCGCGCCAATATTTTCCGCCCGCCTCTATGCAAATGGGGGAGAATTGACAATAGAAGTGGCGCTCTTTGATCTCGGTATTCTCATAATGGGGCCTCTCTATTTCTCTCTTCTCGATATTGAATCTGATGCCTGCCGCAAGTTTGGCGTACATGGCGACGTGTTTTTTTATATCATAATAGAATGAAATTTCGGGCATAATCTTTAGTATGTGTCTATGGAGTTCTCCCTGTTTTTCGAAATGATCCCATTGGGTAATTATCTTTCCATCAGGCATCTCCGTTTCTCCTATGGAAGTGATGACTTCAGTGGTTTGTTCCATCCTTAAGTAGTCATAGCCTAAACAAAGTCCGACGGTAAAGCGTCTTCCCCATGAATATTCGTAGTGTAAATTGAATCCGATAGGAAGTGATATTAGTTTCTCTTCCGGATATTCAAAAGTGCCGTGGTCATAAGGACCCGGATACCAATTGTCCACCTCCGTCCAATTTTCTAATGCGTATTCTTCGATATATTCATGGCTGAATAACCCTACTCCCAATGATAGATGGTGCTCGGGTTGTGCGAAAGTATTGAGCGTTGTTCCCATGAAAAAGATGATGCTATAAATAAATTTTTTCATTAAAAATAACTTTAAAGTCAAAGATGCACGAATATAATTTTTTTTAGTAAGAAGTAAACTTTGAAACATAAAAATGCCAGGCTGGACATCGAAGCCCGAACCTGGCATTCACCATCATACACATAAGAAAAACACACGAACTACTTATGAAAAAAACTTTGGGAGTTCCTCCGCCCATTAGTTGTTGGTCGTTGTTCGGCGGGTGGAGGGTACAACAAAAATTACACTATACACAAGAATATAAACGAATGATAAGAACTTATTACACAATTATTTTTTAGAAGAATACTTTTGCAATCTCATGAAATCACCTCCATCGGTCACGAACAAACGGAAAGCCACAGCGCGCAGTTTGTTGTCGATACAGAGGTATGTCACTTCCCTCCAGGAGCTTCTCTGTCTGTTCCTGACCTCAACCAATTCGTATGTGATACCGTCGTGTTTCAATTCTTTCTTGTCGAAGTCCACACTGAAAGATTTCGTCTCCAACGCATGCGTACTTAAGCATGCCAAAGACATTAATATCATTATTAATAATTTTCTCATAACTTTCAAATTTTAAGTTTATATATATTGATCATACAATTGGTTGATCGTCAAGCTCCTTTGCGTTTTGGAAGAAGGAGTCATCTTGTTTAAAGGGGCATATTCATGATATATGCTAAAAGCATTAGTACTAGCATCATAATCGTAAGTTTTAAAGGGTTAATATTGAAGTTTGTCATTTTTGAGGAGGTGACAACTCGTCTGGCTGCTCTTCTTCTTCCCTTTCCGCAAAGGGAAGCCCTGAATAGTAGGGCAACCCCATCATAAAAGCACAAATCATAAAAACCATAATCGTATATTTAATTTGTTAATAATAATGTTTTAAGATTCTCTGTTTTGTTAGATTAACAACTCGTCAGTTTGATCTGATCTTTCTTTCTCCGAAAGAGTGCCCTTGTCTATAGGGGCAAACTCGTCATTATTGCCAAAATTATAAATATCATAATCGTAAGAATTAAAGGGTTGACAACTAAAAGTTATTTTTCACACTTGTATCGAATAGAACTCGTCAGACTATCTCTGAATTTCTATCGAAGGTTCTCGTCTTAAAACAAGATGAAGAATATCATTGCTAAATAAGGTATCATAATCGTAAGAATTAAAGGGTTAACAACCAAATTTTATTGATCACTTTGAATGGTCTGCAGGGCGTCAGATTATCTCTGACCACCTTTGGAAAAGAATAATCTCGTGGCTAAAACCATTCCGAAAATTATAAACAACACAATCATTAGTTCCATAATCGTAAGATTTTAAAGTTTAACATTTCTTTTTTTATTTCTGGTTCCCTTTTGAGAAGAACAACTTTGTCGCGTAAGCCATCCCAAAAATTACCAACATCACAATCATTAATTCCATAACCTTTTATATTTAGAGTTCAACATTTGTTTTTCTGTTTCCTTTTGATTACATGACAAAGGTAGGTGGTCTGGGAAGGATATCCCACCATTATCACCGATATTATCCTATCGTATCAATCGAAAAAACCGATTGATTAAGATGGGGGATAGATGCGAAACTGAGCAAATATCGGGGCTGGGGGAGGGTGGATCCATAAAAAACGATGTGTATGATTTTTCGTTTGAAATCCTTTTTGATAGATTTTTTGTATTGGTTGTTTTTTTTTTTCAATGGTTGGGACTACAACGAATGAATTTTTAACTACCTTTGCATTGTAGATGTGTAAGCAAAGAAACCATACCTAGTTATATATTTAGAGTCAACAGTTGTTTTTTTCGTTGTATATTAATGGTGCATTGGTTGGTAGTTGTATATGAATGGTAATTTATCATTATTATTATTACGGCTTTTCATTCCCATCATCTGTTGTCTGATTGTATGTTCATGCGTGGACAATGATGAGGAGTCGGTGACGGATGTAGTCCTTCCCGTGAAAAAAGAGAAAAAAATAGCTGTGCTTGTTACTGACGAGAGTAGGGAACGTTGGGAACGGACCTTGTTATGGGCGGCTGATAATATAAAAAGAGCCCAAGAGGGAAGCGATTTACAATATGAATTCAAGTTTGACTTTATGGATGAGGACGCCACCGATTTGGAGGTGAATTCATTCGTCACGAAAGTGCTATTCGACACCTCTTATGTGGCGATGATCGGTCCGGAAACTTCTGAAAAAGCGGAGAATATCGCTCAAATATTCTCCAATTATGAACATCAGTGTCAGAAAGATCCTATTCCTTTATTCTTGCCAATCGCCACAAGTGTGGATGTGCAAAGGAAAAACGTGGAGCGGGATTGGTTGTGGTGCCTTTCGGAGACCAACATCACGCAATCTGAGATGTTGCTCTCTGTCGTCCAATTATATTTGAACAGGTATTCTAAATATTCGTTGGATGTTTATTTTTTGTGCACTGACGATTCATACGGGGAGAGTTTCTCTATTTGGTTGCCTTTCGTAGCTGCAGAATTTGCCATTCCGATAAAAGGCTGCGTTACTATTCCCTCGTCAGCCACGAAGGAGGTATTGGACCAAATCGTCGAGGAGAAAATAGACGGACGGAATAGTCTCGCAAATGTTATTGTCATCTGCAGCGGCAATCCCGAAATCAGCGTTCAAATCAATCCTTTGTTGGAAGAGAAATTTCCCGATAAAGTTTTCATACCGATTTTTTCGGATGCGATGTCGCCTAATAGAATGGGTTCCCAAAACACAAAATGGTCTAACGGAATTGTTGTGGGTGCGGATCCGCAATATGGCTTTAACGTGATGTATCAGGCCAAGTATGACGAAAGACCGTTCTGCGGTGAGTCGCAGGTCTATGATGCGCTTCTTTTGACATGGTTGTCGCTTTGCGAGCAATATTACACCCGCAGCAAACAGTCATTAACCAAGTCTGTCGAAAAAATCACGCGACAGAGTTCCGTTAATGCGAAATTGAACTTCACCGCGCAAAATCTCAGGCAGGCTCTCGCAAATATCAAGGTGGGGAAAAATCCCGATATCGCAGGCGCTTCCGGTCCCTTTGTGTTTGACGCCAAATATGGTACGATACGGAAAAACTCTAATTATACCTATTGGCAAAACGTGGGCGGTAACATTGAGGAGATTATCAGTCTTTCTAAAGAATATGGTTTGGGAGAATCGTCCGCCATCAATTCTTTGGGGTGGCAAAT
>CALCUH010000078.1 GCA_937907165.1 uncultured Bacteroidales bacterium
ATCCTTTTCAAAAAAGCGAATCCGCAATATTGTGTTTACTGGTATTCTGGAATGTGTAGTTGACGATATTAATGTTTAGCGGACACCAATAAAAATAATTATTGGGGTACCATGCACATTTTGACATTTTGTACCAATAAGGAGAGAATGTAGTAAAAAGCTAAAGAAAAAAGGTCAATAAGGGCATGAGCAAAAGGGCATCATGAGTGTTAGCAAAAGTTAAAGTCGGCTGGATTGGGAATAATACACGGATAGAATGTTATATTTGGAAATATAAAAGGAAAGAATAATTAGGAGTATTAACCCAAAAAAGGATTTTATATGGGACTAAAAAGGACATTTTTAGCGTCAGCGGCATTGATTTTGGGCATGACGCAAATCAGCGCGGCCCCCACCCATCTTACCGTGGAGCTTAAGGCAGGAAGCAAATACAGTTTCCTGTTGGCCGACAAACCAGTGATCACATTCTCTTCGGGGGACCTTGTGGTAAACGGCGAATCAGAGACATCGTATTCGATCGAGGGAGTGAAGAACTTCCATTTCACGGAGGGCGACCTATCAGCAACGGAGAATCTACCAAAGGATGCAATCCGCATAATCAGCCTTGACAATTCTACAATCAAGGTGGAGAATATCGGCAAGGAATCGATAGTGACTCTTGTGAATGTATCAGGAGCATTGATCAGCCCGTCTAAATCGGATTCGGAGGGGACTGCCACAGTTTCTCTGCCACAGTCAAAAGGAGTATACATTCTTTCAGTGGCAGGCAAATCCTTCAAGATAATCAAGAAATAAAATACGCAACCGTGGAACGGTTGTTATATGAGGCCATGGTTGACGAAAAAGACGAAGCCTTTCGGCTACCGTGGCTGCGAGATGAATTTAGAAACAAATAAAAGAGAAATAATATGAAAAAACAATTACTAGCAACATTAGGTGTAGGTGCAATAGGAATCGCATCATACGCAGCAACATTCATGCAGGTAGTGACAAACGACGGGTCAATCGTGGAATACGATGTGGAAAATGTATCAGAGGTGAATTTTGTAAAGAAAGAGGTTGTTGTTCCACAGGACACCACTCCATCGTCCAACCACACCTACGTTGACCTAGGCTTGCCTTCCGGCACCCTATGGGCGACATACAACATCGGAGCCACAAAGCCTGAAGAGTATGGCGACTATTTCGCATGGGGCGAGACTGAGCCAAAGGAAGTGTATGACTGGAGCACATACAAATATGCGAAAGCTAGCGGAGCATGGGATTTGGATTCCTTGACAAAGTACAATTTCGGCAATTATTATGACGGAGTGGTCGACAGCCTTTCTACCTTGCTTCCAGAGGATGACGCTGCGACAGCCAACTGGGGCTCAGAGTGGAGGATGCCGACTATCGAGGAGCAGAGAGAGCTTATTGAAGAGTGCTATTGGGTATGGACAAATGGATACAATGGCAGCGATGTGAGTGGACACATTGTGTATAAAGCGAAGAATGAGAATGACAAAGGAAAGGTGTCGTATCCAGGAGGAAATTATGAATCAGAAGACTACAGTTTGGCCGACGCCCATGTCTTTTTCCCTGCCGCTGGTTACCGCTTCGGTTCGGGTGTCGACGGTGTGGGCGACGACGGCAGCTATTGGTCGTCTTCGCTCCTCGAGAAGAGCGAGAGCTACGCTCGCTACTTGGACTTCATTGAGGAGTACGCCGGCTGGAACTACGACAGCTTCCGCCGCATTGGGTTCCCAGTGCGTGCGGTTCGCGCTCAGAAATAGCATCCTTGCCCAAATATCCCCTAAAAGGTACGCAACCCAATATCCTTTGATGTGAGTGGCGCGCGCACTGTGCTGTGGGGGCTCCCCAAGCCCCCGACGGCACAGCGCGGGTGCCGCTCCAGCAAAGGAAAATGTACTAAAACGTATGTTTAAAAGATATTGGTATCCGCTAAACGAGAAAAGGCGTACCAATATAGTCCGCAATGCCAGTAAATACTGTGTTGCGGATTTTTTTTGAAACCCAAGCCCCTAATCGAACAGAGTGGAATCGAGGCTCTTTTCTCGCAGAACCCCGTAGAGGTTCCATGTCGGTAGAATAATGAATTCGTATCCGCATCCACACACAACCTCAGAGGGGGTTGCACGTAACATAGAACGCAATTATTGCGCAGATAATTATATTCCGTAAAATTCTATTGATTTTAGCTAGCCAAACAAGAGAAGAAATGTAGGAAAGGAGATACTCACTTATACCCAAGTAGTTATACTATTTTATGCACGCCCTTATTTTTTCGTGACCCAGCAGGGGATCGAACCCTGGACCCACAGATTAAGAGTCTGTTGCTCTACCAGCTGAGCTACTGAGTCATTGTCCTTTCGTTTTGACGTTGCAAAAGTAGTTGTTTTGCGGTGTTCCACCAAATTTTTCGGACATTTTTTTCATCTTTTTTTCAAATTATTTTTGGAAGCATCCTATCTTTTTCATAATCAATGATATAATAAAATCGGGCAAATGCTTGCAAAATGGCAAAAAGAGATAATTGATGAGTCCGGGGATGTATTGACGCTTCTTTTTGAACATTTTTGCAATCGCTTTCTTCGCCAATTTCTCAGGCGGAATGGAAATTCCAAGCTTTACCGCTAATTTTCGCAGGTTCATGCTCAAATTGTAGAGACCCGTATCGACTGCGCCCGGACAAACGGCGGTAACACCCACGTTGAATTGCTTCAGTTCATAAGACAATGAGACGGAGAGCGAACGGATATAGGCTTTCGTCGATTCGTAGACCGTAATGCCAGGGAACATCATCCAAGCGGATAGGGAAGACATGTTCAAAATATATCCGCCACCATTCTTTTTCATCTCCTCACCGAATAGCCGGCACATCTTCGTCACCGTGACCACATGCAGCTGAACCATCAGTTCTATACGCCTCATATCGGTCTCCGTCAAAGGATTGAAAAAGAAGACGCCAGCGTCATTCACAAGGATTTCAACCTTCTTCCCCGAAACCTTACACTTCTCAAAGAGTTCATCCGCCGCCTCGTTTCTCGCCAAGTCCATGTAGATAGGTTCAACTTCCACATGGAAAGCCTCCGTCAGCGACGCAGCCACATCTTGAAGTTCTTTCTCCTGATTGCTCACAATGATCAAATCATGACCTCTTCTCGCTAATTCCGTCGCGTATTCCTTTCCTATGCCCGAACTGGCACCTGTCACTAATGCTAACATATCTATTTTATTTCTGAATAATGGATCAATTACAAAATTAAGGAGAATATGATTCTATAACAAATTCTTTCGTCCGCAAAAGAAACGAATATAAGCGTAGCTTGTCTTCTTATGAAATTTAATAACTTTGCAAAGAAATAAAATGAAGGTGAAAATGGCTGAATATCGGATATCATGAACGATTCACCCAGATATGAAATCATGCTTGCCATCTTTAATATTCGAATGTTTATAAATTTCAGATCATGAAGAAGATTTTCGCTCCTTATCTATTTTTTTATGTCATTATACTTGTCTGCGCATCCTATCTATTAGCAGTCTATCCCAAGTTAGAACTTCATCTTTTGATGAATCAGTGGCACAACCAGACGGGCGACACAATCTTCCCCATCATCTCCAAATTCGCCGAATGGCCTTTGTTTGTCATAGGCGCTCTTCCGCTCTTCTTCTGGAAGGCGGGGTGGACCTATCTCTACGCGATGACCGAAGCGACAGCGGCCATCCTTATCTTCATCGTCAAACGCATCATCTCCCTGCCACGTCCCATCACTTGCTTCGCGGATAGACCGGAAGTGCTGCAATTGGTACCGGGCGTACATGTGCATGCCCACAACTCTTTTCCTTCGGGCCATTCGTCCACCTTCTTCGTATTCTTCACCATGTTAGCCTTGATATTGGCTTACTACTATTTCCAAAAAGTGAAGGACGGAAACCGAGTGCACTACCGTTGGATAGTCTATTTCATCTTGATTGCATTAGCCGCATCGGGCTGCTATTCACGCATATACCTTTCACAACATTTCATGATGGACATTGTGGCAGGCAGTGTCATAGGCGTCACTCTTTCATGCACCTATTTCTGGATCTGCTACACACACGATTGGATAAAGAAACCTTGGTTCAACCTGAATTTGGTGGAACTTTATCGTCGTAAAAAGAAATAATCCTTATTCTTTAGCCTGCGGCAAGAACAGGTCGTAATCCGCATTGTAAATAGGGCTTTCCACGGAAAGGAGATTCAGAACGCTATGGTAAATATAGTGTTGGTCTACCGTTTTATCCATTTTCTTCATCTCTCTATAGCCATCGGAAGTCCATACGATAAAAGGAATCTCATACTGCTCCTTAGGCGCTAATTTTAGCGGAATTCCGTGCATGAACATATTGTTCTCGCCCAAAGACTCTCCGTGGTCTGAGATATAAATCATCGCGCATTTTCTCTCCGTGATGGTTTGGAGCGTGTCGATGATATTATTCAGAAGATAATCGGTATAGAGGATGGAGTTATCATAAGCGTTCACCAATTCGGGCAACGAATCCTTGGCGTTCTCCACATTGTGGCAGACCGGCGAGAATTTCTCGAACGCCTTCGGATACTTCGTGCTGTAGCAAGGTCCGTGGCTTGTACTGGTGTGGAGGACGATAAACAACTTATTCTTCGAGCAAGTATCAATTCTCTGACGGAGTCCGCTCGTCAGGAACTCATCGTATCTTCTATCCTTATCCGGAAAGATTTTCGCCAATTGGTTATCCGTCTTGTAATCTTGGATATGAACGGGAGGCTCGCCCCAGTTATCGGTACGCCAAGCCACATCCACGCCCGTGCGGTAAAGATAGTTCGGAAGGATTTCATACAAATCGGAAGTACCCTTATACTCCAAAATCGCCTTCACGCCCGCCGTCGTGTACGTATCGTTGGAATTGGCGGTCAGCACGGTGATATCGTTCCGTTGCGACAATAACGGGTTTGTCGGACGGTCATAACCATAGAGTTGAAAATTATGCTTACGGGCGGATTCTCCGATGACAAGCACCACCACCTCCTTTTGCTCGTTGGAGATGGAAGCGTCAGGCAGTTTTATCTCCTCAGCCGACTTCTGCTTCTTCTGATTCTGCAATCTAATCGTATTCACCACATAAGAGTAGGGCATAATCAGACCGCCAAGCTCCGTATCATACTTGCCGATCCAAAGCACTTGGTTGAGGTTCAAGAGAATCAGAAGGAGCGACAAACCAATGCTAGATCCAGAGACGATACCGAACATCTTCAGTTTACCATAATCGATTTTCTGCGTCAAGACATAAATTGCGGGAATAATTCCAGTCAGGAAGAGGAATCCGAATGCTGACCATGTGATGAAACCGGAAGCTTCGGAATATCGCGTATTGAAGACGTTGCTCATCATGGAATCGTCCATGATAATGTGGAATTTCAGAATATAATAGACGCAAGCCGAACTGAGAATGTGAAAAATAGCGATCAACACACGTCCGACGTAACGAAGCAGATAGACGAGCAAATAGCAAGCGAATAGATTCAACGCAAGCATGACAATCACGAGACTCGCGATTAGGAAAAAGTTGGAAAACGCGCCCCCGTTCGTATGTTCCCTCACGAAAGAGAAGAAAGGAATATTGAGAAACACCAGATTCACGGCGCTCATGATGGCGGCGAAAACGATCAACTTCATCGGTTTCCTAAGGAAGGAAAATGCATGTAAACTTACCATATTGCCTAACGCTTTATCTCTTTATTATTGATTATGCAAAATTAAGATTATTTTGTCATATCAACCGTTTACCGCCTCCCATAAATTCACACCTTGCCGTTTTTGAAAAAAAAATATAACTTGCCGAAAAATTTAAGAGTATATGAATGTTTGTTTAATAGATTGTCTGTCAGTATATTAACAACGGCATATTCAACAAACAAAGATTCAATGCTTGGGAATATTCACCATATTGATAAAAAAATAACATGAAGAAGAACCCTATCATCTTATTGTGTTTTTCCCTTATCCTATTAGCGGGATGTTCGTCGGTGAAAGGCTTAAAGAACTTCGCCAACTGCGATTTCGCCTACAAGAACATCACGAATGTGCAGCTCGCCAGCATCGACGTCTCACACTTCCGCAATCCCAAAGACCTCAGTTACACCGATTTTCTGAAATTAATACCCATCTTTAAAAATAAAAGCATTCTTGCTGACATTTAAAAAAATCGATAAAGAAATAGTATATAAAACCACTAAAAATATATTTAATTTAAAAGATGAATACTTGAACAAATATCCTATAGATGAAG
>CALCUH010000079.1 GCA_937907165.1 uncultured Bacteroidales bacterium
CAATTATTATTGGCTGATGAAGCCATAGCCCAAGGGGCGATTGATGGTGGTCTATCTGGCGTATACGCTTATCCAGGAACGCCTTCCACTGAGATTACGGAGTATATCCAGAACTCCAAACAAGCGAAGGAACGTAATATTCATAGTCATTGGTCTTCCAATGAGAAGACAGCCATGGAGGCTGCTCTGGGTATGTCCTATGCCGGCAAGAGAGCTCTTGTCTGCATGAAACATGTGGGAATGAACGTGGCTGCGGACTGTTTCGTGAATACCGCTATTACGGGTGTGAACGGAGGTATGATGGTGCTCGCCGCTGACGATCCGTCCATGCACTCGTCTCAAAACGAACAAGACTCCCGTTTCTACGGTAACTTTGCTATGATTCCTATTCTTGAGCCTTCCAATCAGCAAGAGGCTTATGACATGGCTTATAACGGTTTTGAGTTGTCTGAGAAGTTGGGTTATCCGGTCTTGATGCGTATCGTTACCCGTTTGGCTCACTCCAGATCGGGTGTTGAACGCAAGGAGGTGAAGCCTGAGAACGGGAACAGCGTACCTGCAGACCCACGTCAGTTCGTCTTGTTGCCAGCTATCGCTCGTCGTCGTTACCAACATTTGTTGGATATGCAGGGCGAGATATTGTCGGCTTCCGAGAACTCTCCATATAACCGTTACATCGACGGAAATAATAAGAAAATCGGTGTTGTGGCTTGCGGTATCGGTATTAACTATTTGAACGAAGTCTTCCCAGAGGGTTGCGAATATCCTGTTGTAAAGGTTTCTCAATATCCGTTGCCTAAGAAGATGATCGACAAGTTGGCTTCCGAGTGTGACGCCATCATGGTGATTGAGGATGGTTATCCTTTTGTGGAGAATCAGTTGAAGGGATTCTTCGAGTCTAAGAAGGTGATGGGAAGATTGGATGGTACTTTGCCTAGAACGGGAGAGTTGGATCCTGATAGTGTAGGAAAGGCTTTCGGAAGAAACTGCGAGTCCTCTTATGCGATTCCTTCCATCGTGAAGATGCGTCCTCCTCAAATGTGCCAAGGCTGCGGTCACCGCGATATGTACGAGGCTTTGAATGAGGTGCTCCGCGGTTACGAGCATAGCAAAGTGTTTGGCGATATCGGTTGCTACACGTTGGGTGCGTTGCCTCCATACCAGGCAATTAATTCATGTGTTGACATGGGTGCCTCCATCACGATGGCTAAGGGTGCGGCTGACGCTGGTATCTATCCTGCTGTGGCTGTCATCGGTGACTCCACTTTCACACATTCCGGTATGACGGGGCTTTTGGATGCTGTTGACGAGAACGCTAATATCACAATTGTGATTTCCGATAATGAGACGACTGCCATGACTGGTGGTCAGGATTCTCAAGGTACTGGTAAGATTGAGAGCATTTGCCTCGGCTTGGGCGTTAAGCCAGAACATCTTCGCGTATTCGTTCCGTTGAAGAAGAATTATGAGGAGATGATTCAAATCATCAAGGAAGAGGTTGAATATAAAGGTCTTTCTGTGATCATTCCACGTCGTGAGTGTATCCAGACTTTGACAAGAAAGAAAAAGGCGCAGAAATAATCGCCGCCTCCTAAAGGGAATGCCTATCATGGGCGTTCCCTTCTTTTTTATGAAAAATTTATCTACAACAAAAAATATACCTGTATTATGCCTGAATTAAAAAACATTCTTTTTTTGGATATTGAAACCGCTCCGGCTACTGCCGCATTCTCGGAAATGAATAGTGAGTTGGCTCGCCTATGGGCGGAAAAGGTGGACCAGATGAAACGTCGCGTGCCTGAACGATATATAGATGAGTCTACGGCTGAAAGTATGTTCCGCGAGTCCGGAATATTCTCCGAATTCGGTAGAATCGTTTGCATCTCCGTGGGCTTTGTTTTTGAGGCTGATGGGGAACTTCACCTGAAAGAGAAATCCTTTTATGGAGAGGATGAAAGAAACCTTCTGCTCGAATTCGCTTCTCTATTGAATAAATCCTATTCTTCTCCATGCCATTATCTGTGCGGACATAATGCTAAGGAGTTTGATTTCCCTTACATTGCTCGCCGCATGGTTATTCATGGCATTCCTCTTCCGGAAATCTTGTCTGTCTCGGGAAAGAAACCTTGGGAGGTGCGGTTTTTGGATACGATGGATATGTGGAGGTTCGGAGACTATAAGCATTATACGTCCCTCAAATTGCTTTGTGCGGTGTTGGGTGTTCCTACGCCTAAGGACGACATAGATGGAAGTGAGGTCGCTCGCGTGTTCTACGAAGAGAAAAATCTTGGGCGTATAGCCGCTTATTGCGAAAAGGATGTCTTAGCCACCCTGCAGGTATATCTGCGTATGACAGGGCGGAAAATGATATTACAGGAGAACGTGGAAAGGTCTGCTTGAAGTAGATTCGCTAATTGTGGAATTCTTTTCTTTGGCAATTGGGGCAAACACCTTTTATCATGTAGTTCACCGATTCCATTTCGAATCCTTCCGGCAGGGGAACGATGGGTACTTGAGAGTCATGCAGACAGTAGGTGCGGTGGCAAATGTTACAGTGGAAATGCGTGTGCATGTCTGAAATCGTGCACTCCTTCACTCCATGACATACTTCGTATTTGATGACTCCGTCGTCGATTTGGTGTGTGATGTGGTGCTCCACGAAAAGGTTGAGTGTGCGGAAGATGCTTGATTTGTCCATACTTGATAATTCACTCTCCAACTCTGAAAGAGACAAAGGGCTCTCTTTGTCGATGAGAGCCCTTAGTATAAGTAGTCTGTTAGCCGTCGGCTTCACTCCTTTGTTAAGGAGGATTTGTTCCGCGATGTCCGCCATTTTATCTCTTAATTACTTTACCTACAAATTGTTTGTTGTCGGATGTGACGTTGATGATGTAAGTTCCTTGAGCAAGTTTGCTCAAATCGACAACATCCTCTTCACTATCCACATATTGCATGATAAACATTTGCCCTAATTGGTTGAGGACCGTTACCCTCGTTTTTTCCGTGCAACCTTTAATATGGATGATATTTTCCGTCGGGTTAGGATAGAAAATAGGATCATCGGTGACATGACAAGGGAAAATCGTTTCGACGCTTGTCTTATCGTTGACGCTCAAAGTACCGGTGAAAGCTCCTGTAGGAGTCACTGTATAGCTCTCTTTGTTGTAGTAATTGGAAAGCATTCTTGCGGTACCTGTCACCCACATTGTTAGGTCGGATGAAGCTCTATCTATTTGATGTACTTCAATCGCCAAAACATTATCTCCCATCTTAAGGTTTGAATTTTTAATCTTGAGGTCCGCCTCCTGATCGTCGATATAGCTTGGCGTCGCAATGTCATATGTTAATTCTTTGTCGTTTGGCAGATTGTATCTTGCCAATTCCTTGCCGTTCAAATAGACGGCGGCTCCGTCATCGTACATGATATGGAGGCTCATGTTTTTCATGAGTGATGTGTCTTTTATGTTGAAGATGGTCCTATAATATGTTGTCATATATTTGGCGCTATCTCCTTTTTCGAAAGGTATGTCTGTGTCATACCAATTGCTGTCTTTTCTTGCGGAATAACCCATTCTTCCCTTCCCTTTGGACCATTTGGACACATCATAATCCAATGCTTTCCAGTTTCCGCTTGGAGCGGAATCTGCGGAGTGGTAGTACCATTCAGTATTCCTATTAATCATTTCTTGCGTAGATTCCATCAGCGTGGAGAGATCCCAGCTGACGAACTCTACCTTTTTAGGAAGAATAGGGGTGACCGTAAGGCTCTTCCCTTTCAAAACATACGTGGATGCGTTGTTGTTGTAAACGTTGCCGTTGATTTCAAATTTCACGTTTGGTGACGCGCAAGATATGCTGACAGGGTAGGTGCGTTCCTCCATGATATTGTCACAAGTATATTTGCCGTTCGTCTCTCCTGGTGTGGCTTCAGAGAACTCTTCGTAATTTTCACAAGGTGAGAACCATTTGAAATCTTTGCTTCCGTCGGTCACGCGCCCGTAACTATAATCTGCGGTAGTGTCTTCCCTTTGGAAAGTCACTTTGTCAATTTTTATGATTGAATCACGCACGTTTTTGTACAATTCGATTGTTTCCCCCTTGTTCTTAATCTTAAATCCAAGGTGTTGGGCACCGCTCTTACCGCGACCGTCTGCCCATAGTAGCAGATGACCTTTAGGCGGTATGTTGGTGAGCTCATAACCGGTGGTGATGCGGATGGTGGTATCTCCGTCTTTGAGGTAGCAACCTGCCACGTCGACGTATTTGTCGCCCGCATTATACAACTCAATCCAATCTTCGCTTTTGCCTGATTCAGGCTCAATGAAATATTCGCTTTTAGCACAAATCTCATTGATGAACAAGTTCGGCTTGTCGAAGTTCTCTTCTTGAACATACACGTAAACTTTAACTGTATCTTTGTTCATCTTGAAAGAGAGAGTTATTTGATCGGAAGTGTCTTTGTTGACTACCCATTCCTTGATGGCATAACCTTCGGAAATAATCGGTTTGATGGTCATGTCCATGTCTTTCAAACTCTTCATTTTGAATGAATTGCCGCTGGTTTCCACTCCGTTGATGACAAATCCTTTCACTTTGTTTATGAAATCACCTTTCGCGTTTATGACGAGGACGGATTTCTTGTTATTATCCAATCCGCAATACTTAGCCAAGTGGTTGATGTAGATGGTATCTCTAGCGCCTGCGAATTTAACCATGCTGTTAAGTTTGCTTCCCAATTCACTGGCGCCAGGGAATTGGTTGAATTTTTTATGGTTCGCACACTGCTCTTTCTTTACGGTTTCGTAGAAACTATCTTTCACGTTTTGGATGGATTCCTTGGAGAGTTGTGAAGAGACGAGTTTCATCGCTTTGGTAAGGTACATGCTTCTGAACTCTTTGTTTTTCATAACGCTTCTGAATAGGATTGTTTTCCAATCGTAATCCTCGTCCTTCGGATATCCGCTTTCCGGACTTGCGTTTGCCCAATTGTGTTCGTCACCTTCTCCTGTACACCATTTGACGGTGTTAAGGTCTTTGTTGGTGTAATTATATTCCCATCCGCCAAATCTTCCAAAAGAGAAGTCTGTGTCGTAAAGAATCCATCTGAATTTTCCACCCACATGTTTTCTCCAACACTTTTGGTTGTTTCCCGGCCAGTCCGTATTGACGATGAATTGCTCGAAAATCATGTAGTTGGTATATTCGTCAACATCCATGTAATTGTTGAGCATATCGACGAATTTTTCGGATTTATAGTTGTTGCTGTCGGAGACAAAGGTGATCATCTCGTTGTATGCGTTCAAGTCTCCGCAAGTCGCCTCGAGTTTCTTTTCCGTGAATTCGATGAGGTCAATCTTGTCCTCGTCATATCCGTAGTTAGACTTTATGTAGGTGTCGTTCGTGCGTTCCCTAAGACCCATGAAGCCTTTGTATTGTCCGTTAAAGTAGAAACTTACGGGTATGTATGCTTGGTAGTCTAGGTTGCCGATTGTTTGTGCGATGTTTTGAACAAATCCGTCCCTGCATCTAATTTCTTCCCACCCGTTTCCTCCGTTTCTCAATTGGAGACTGGTATATATATTGTCTTTCTTGGTGTCATCTTTGAAGAACTTGTAGCCGAAGGTGTCGACTCCGGTTCTTTTGTTTGTGCTAATCTTCAAAGATTTCACTTCCCATTGTCTTGAACAACCGCCCATAACGCCAACAACCGCCTCTTGTGAGGTCTTTTGTTTGCCGTCGACGAAATATTCGAAGTTCACCGCACGACTCCAGTCTTGGTTGAAATTCGCATACATACCGATGCAATCTTTGTCTCCTTGGACTCCGTTTTCTCCCTCGACGTAGATACCTATTTTTTTATCGTAGAAATAATCATTGTCTGTTACGATTGATACTACCGGCGGATTGTCTCCATCGCATTCGTCTCTATAATCACCGTAAAGGATGAATGAACCCGTGAGTATCTCACTTGGCAAAGCTCCTTTCTTGAATGCGCGGGCACGAATGTAAGTGGTCGAGTCTAATCGTATTTTTGTGCTCTCGGGATCATATTTGGAACTACTCTCCGTCGGAATCTTTCCGTCCAGTGTGTAGCGGATTGTCACACCGCTTGTGGCGCATTCCAAGGATATTTTCTTCTTCTCGTCTATGATGCTTCTTTTGTATACGCCCGGTTGCGCGCTGCTGGAAGTGAACGATGGCTTTTCGCAACGGTCATCAAGTGTGTAGGCGCTGTTGTTCTTCTCCTTTGGAGACGGTTCCATGTATCCGCTCGTGATGGCCGTTCCTGTCATGTTTATTCCATAGGAGATGTGGGGGATTTGTTTGTCATAGGGAAGACTGAATTCTTCACCTTTGGGACTTTCTATGGTTACGGTTCCTCCGTCCGGATCCACTTTGTATGGGGCGTGCTTGTCGGATGGCTTCTTTTTAGGATTAGGCACAAAAGCGTCGACAGGCATGACTTTATAGCCTCCTCCTGGTATTAAGAAATCGAAGTCTATCTCCCATGACCATTTGCCTTCTTCCGTGGTGCCGCTTTTTTTGCTTTTCCGTTGGGTGTTGCTTAATGTCCATCCTTTTATATTGACTGTGTCTTTCCCGTCATTGTAAAACTCAACCCAACCTGTGAAATCACTCTCCTTATTTAGGTATGTCGAAATGTTACATGGCATTATCTCTGAAATGTAAATCGTTGAAAACGCCGCCGCAGAAATTGATAGCATAACAAATGCCATCATTATCTTTTTAATAACTCCCTTATTCATTTTTTAGTGTTTTTAAATTGTCGCCTGTGAGGACAACGTGTTTTTCATGCCACTCATAATATGCATTACGATGTAAAGATAACATCATTCTGCATATTCACCAACTTATATTTTCTATAACACTCTTTTTGACACCTTTTTTTGCGTTATATCATAAAAAGAAGGTGCGTTTCTGTTTTTGATTCGAGTGTATAAACGTCTTTCACTTGCGTTGTTTTTGCGGTTCGTTAATCGGATTGGTGGATTTTTTGCGCAAAAAAAGAGGGTATGCACACGTTGCATACCCTCTTCCGAATATTTTTGGTCTCTTATTTGATAAGGCTCTTACCAGTCATTTCTTTTGGTTGCTGGATGCCTAACAATGCGCAGATGGATGGAGCTACGTCCGCCAATTTTCCGTCCTCTACTTTTGCGTTTTTGTTGTCGCTGACATATACGAAAGGAACTGGGTTCAAAGAGTGTGCGGTGTTTGGTGTGCCGTCCGGATTGATTGCGTTGTCGCAGTTTCCGTGGTCTGCGATGATGATGACGTCGTAACCGTTAGCCTTGCAAGCCTCTACGGTATCCTTCACGCAGTTGTCGATTGCGACTACCGCCTTTTCGATAGCTGAGTAGATTCCAGTGTGTCCCACCATATCTCCGTTGGCGTAGTTGACCACAATCCATTCGTATTTCTTCGTGCCGATAGCCTCCACCAATTTGTCTTTCACTTCGTAAGCGCTCATTTCCGGCTTCAAATCGTAGGTCGCTACCTTTGGAGAAGGAACGAGGATACGGTCTTCGTTGTCGTATGGAGCTTCACGACCTCCGTTGAAGAAGAAGGTGACGTGTGCGTATTTCTCTGTCTCTGCGATGTGCAATTGTTTCATGCCCGCTTTTGCGACAACCTCTCCGAGTGTGTTCATCACGTTCTCTTTGTTGAAGAGGATGTGAACACCTGTGAATGAAGAATCGTATGGAGTCATGCAGTAGTATTGCAAGCCCTTGATAGTTTTCATGCCAGCTTCCGGCATGTCTTGTTGGGTCAATACGATGGTCAACTCCTT
>CALCUH010000080.1 GCA_937907165.1 uncultured Bacteroidales bacterium
GAAGTGCGCTCAAGAGATCAGCTCCATCGCTATCTTCAACATGGTCGGACAAAATGTCTACAACCAAGCTAACGGCGAAATCGTGGAGATTAACTTGCCAGCAGGTACATATATGGTGAAGATACTCACCGCTGATGGTAATTGTTCGGTTCAAAAACTGATTGTGAAATAATAAATTAGTTTGATAGAAAGAAGCATGTCACCAATGTGACATGCTTCTTTTTTATCTCAACTTCTAAAAAATTTCATTTTTTTTAGATATTAATGTCGAATATCATACTCTGTCTAATAGTGTGTAATGTCTGAACTAAGGGAACCATATCTTACAGAAATATTAATTACTTAAATCTACATACAATGGGTACAATGAAAAATGCGACTCATCATTTGATCACGATTATCGCCACGGGATTATTTACTTTTTCAGGACATATCGCCTATGCGGTCGATCCTTGTAGTCAGGTCTCCCAATTAAGCGGTGGAACCATCATTACCGAAAATAAGGTGGGTTCGACGGGGACGGGTTACGAATACGAACTGTGGACCGACGGCACAGGTGCTAACGGCACGCTGATTTCTTATCCAAAGGATGCATGTTTCAAGGCATCATGGGATCATTCAGGATCTATTTTGGCTTGCGAGGGTAAGAGTTTTAATCAGGCTAAGTTGAATGATTTGGGTGGTGATCTTCAAATCAATTATGCGTTTGAAAAAACAGAGGAAGAACATGCCAACTATGCCTTCATTGGTCTTGAGGGTTGGATGAATAATGCTCAGATTGAATGGATTATTGTGGAAGATTGCGTGAACGATAATGATACTGTTTATGTCTCGGATTATCAAAAAGAGGTAGGGGAGACATTCGTTGATGGATCGGTATATAAGGTGTGGACTCGCAGGACACCTGTAGGTATAGATGGAAGATCTACCTATTACATTTTCAGTGTTCGTCAGTCTCGTCGCCAATGTGGTACCGTAAATCTTTCGGAACATTTCAGACAGTGGTCAAAGATTGGTGTTGATATTAATTATGATCGTGAATTATTAGATAATGCGAATATTACCGTTGATGTGTTTAACGGGAAAGGCTCTGTTACTTTCACCCATGCTTCCATGGAGATAGTCTCTTCAACTGATACTATACCTATTGGTACCATCGGTCAAACTGATACTATACCCGACATTGACATCAATCCGGATACTATAGTGGATGACGATACTGTGGTTATCATTCCGCAGATTGATCCTTGTTCTATGGTCGAAAAATATTCCGGAGATAGAAAATTGGTTATGAGCCAAGTCGTGAAAATGGATAATGGCTTTTTCTATGAGTTGTGGACGGATGATAATATGGATGGTAGTATAACTGCCTTTGGTGGTGACGCAGCTTGTGCGTTCAAGGCTAATTGGGATAATTCTGGTGATTTCTTGGCTCATAGTGGCTGTTATATTTTCTCGAAAAATAAAAAGTATGATGAGTATGGTGCGATTGTTGCGGGCTACAATTACACTAAATCGGGCGACGGTGGAGAGTCTTCTTATATCGGTCTCTATGGTTGGTTGTATAATCCGTCGATAGAGTATTATATCGTGGACGATTCTTATGGGGACTTATCTGCTCCTCAAAATGCTGAGAAACTGGGAACGTATGAGATGGATGACGATACTTATACATTGTATAAGGAGGATTATATCGTTGAGGATGGAATGGGGAAGACTTCCATTATGAGGGTCTTCGCGGTTAGGTCTTCCGCTCGTACCTGCGGTGTTGTTTCTGTGGACGGCCACTTTAAGGAATGGGCTGATTTAGGCTTGACGCTTGGCGAAATCTATAGTTGTACGATTGGTTGCGAGGTCTTCGGCGGTTCGGGCTCTATCGAATATTCTTATGCGAACGTCTTTATGGGCGGGCAGAGAGCTTCGGAAAACGCTTCTGATTCCGTGGAAATCCGCGGAGTGGACGCACTTAGATCTCTTCCTTCAACAATCACTTCAAGTGAGTCGATATCTTCGAATGGAGCCGATATTGTTTTGTCGCCTAATCCTGCTGATAATTTCTTTAAGGTGGAAAGTGCTAAAGCGGTTAATTCGATCGAAGTCTTAAATCTCCTTGGTCATGCGCTTTATCGTCAGGATGGCGGGGAGATGGTTGAGATCCATTTGCCTGCAGGTACTTATATGGTGAGGATTACCGCTGCCGATGGTAATAGTGCTATTCGGAAATTGATGGTGAAGTAATTAATGAACGGAAGCATGTCATTTCGATGGCATGCTTTATTAAGATATTCAACTTAAATCTATATCTGCGTGATGAAAAAAGAAATATATAATCGTTCGATTAATACCATTGCATTAAGTTTATGTTTAATGTTGGGTTCTAATGCGTTTGCGACGAATCCATGCGAGCAGACGAACCAATTAAGTGATGGAATAATATATGCCGACACTACTATATCCGGCACCAAAGAAAACGGTTATCAATATCATCATCGTAACGAAGAAGGTGGAGAACTAACGCTCTACTCCAAAGATGCTTGTTTCAAAACATCTTGGGACAACCCAAAGGAAGAAGTCTACACTAATGTGGGGATATCCCTTGACGATTTGAATAGCGATAGTGAAGGAAGTGACTATATAGTTAATTACGCCTTTCAAAAAGAGGGCGACGATGGAGGGACTTATAGTTCCATCGGTGTGACCTGTTTGTGGAATAATGGATTAGTATTAAACATTGTAGAGGATTGGGTTAGAGAAGGAACATTTTACACCGTTTCACCATATAGAGAGGTGGGAGAATATATTGTTGACGGCGACACTTATAAAATTTGGCAACATAATCTTGTGGGCGGTTCTTTCAATATAACATGTGTCCGCCAGTCACGTCGCCAATGTGGGTCGGTTAATGTTTCCGAACATATTAGACAATGTAAAAAATTAGGGATTTTTGACAATACGAAAGATTTTAATCACATATTATTGGAAGTTGACGCTGGTGGAGGGAAAGGTTCCGTTGATTTCACCTATGCTAATATTGAGGTCGTTGAGAGTACTGATACTTTGCCGGACATCACTTTCTCGCCTTTTGATTCATTGGAAATCAAGCCTAACGACATAGTTGTAACGCAAACTTCGCAAGGGGATATCGGTAATGGATATAGTTATTCTTTCTATCACGATCTAAACATACAAGAAGGAATGATTATTCCCGGGGGAGAAAATGATTGCGCATTTAAGGCAGGATGGGATCGGAATAATGATTTCTTGGCCGAGACAGGTTATTTGGACAAAAATTCCAAGAAGGAATTTTCCGAACTCGGAGAGATTACGGCTGACTATGAATACACTAAGACAGGCAATAAAATAATTCTTTCTTATATTGGGGTTCATGGATTAATGCAGTATCCTGACGTGGAGTTTTACATTGTAGATGACGAGTTCGGTTCTAATTTTAATATATATTGTCCGAATTGCGAGGAAATTGGTTACTACGAAATGGATAGCGACGTTTATACACTTCATAAAGGTCACCGAACCATAGGAGACTTAGGGCAAATCATGGAGATTGATATGATTTATGCTATAAGGTCCTCTTTCCGAACAAGTGGTCATATTTCCGTTTCCAAACATTTCCAAAAATGGGTAGAACTGGATGTGACACTTGGTCGAATTTATAGTTGTATGATTTCATGTGAGGTTATGGGCGGTACAGGTTCGATAGATTATTCCAAGGCTACGATGTCGTGGGAGGGTCTGGAAAAAGTCATGGAATCGCCGACATTAGTGAAGAACTTTATTTCTTCCGACGCTATCATCTTGGCGCCGAACCCTGCGGAAAACTTCTTTTCGGTGAAGAGTCCCGAGGAAATCTCTTCCATTGAGATACTCGATGTGTTCGGTCGTAGCCTCAACAGCCAAAGTGTCGGTGCGACGGTGACCTTTGATTTGCCTGCTGGCACTTATCTGGTGAAGGTCGTCATGGCGTCTGGCGACACCTCCGTGCAGAAACTGGTGGTGAAATAATCAATCCTGACAAAAACGATTCTGCGGAGAGTAGTTCTTGGTGACTACTCTCCGTTGTTTATATGGTGCTTTATTAATTATTTTAGCGTAGAACGGGGGACATCTTAATTGTGTCTAAACAAGAATGATAGTGGACATTTACAAGAGATTAAAAAATAACATTATCTTTGTTGGCATAAATGAAATGGATTTTTAAAATTGAAATCGGTTGGTAACAATTGATAGCTTGAAATTCCATTAGTGTTTAACATCATAATAAATAAATTATGATACGTTTATAGGTTTATTACAAGGAGAATTTTTAAATCTAAAACTCGAAAGATGAAAACACTGACTATATTTACGCCTGCATATAATAGAGCACATACTTTAGGAGGAACTTACGAAAGTTTGTGCAGTCAAACATCTGATGATTTTTTATGGCTTATTGTTGATGATGGTTCAAAGGATAACACACGGGAATTGGTTGAAGGATGGATTGCAGAGGGTAAGATTGAAATAAAATATATATACCAAGAGAACCAAGGTATGCATGGTGCTCATAATACGGCTTACGATAATATAGAAACTGAACTGAACACTTGCATTGATTCTGACGATTTTATGCCGGATGATGCAGTGGAGAAGATTATTTCCTTTTGGAGGAAAAATGGATCGGATAAGTATGCCGGTTTTATGGGTTTAGATGTTTCTTTGGATGGTAAGATTATAGGTGAAAGATTTCCGGACGGAATGCGGTCAACTTCTACGCGTAGGTACTACGAAGAGTTGGGTGGTAGTGGTGACAAGAAGCTTGTCTACCGTACGGATGTTGTGAAAAAATATCCTAAGTATCCGATTTTCGAGGGGGAAAAATTAGTCGGTTTGTCATATTTGTATAATATGATTGATGTAGACTATGAAATGTTGGTTAGTAATGAGGTCTACGCTATTGTTGATTACCAGTTGGATGGGTCTTCTTTTGGGATGTGGAAACAGTATTGGGATAATCCAAAGGGATGGATATTTTTCCGTAAGTTTGAACTGAGTCAGACGAAATCGTTAAAGAGAAAGATTATGAATAATGTTCATTATGTCTCTCATTCGATACGTCTTAGGAACAAGTCTTTTTTGGCAGAATCACCAACGAAAATTCTGACGTTCCTCTGCATAGTGCCAGGGATTATATTGTACTTAGTGAATAAAAAGAAAGTGATGAAAAATAGTCTTTTCGTCAAGAAATAGTATGTATTAATTTTATACGGTGTTTGAAAATTTACACATCAATTGGTGGAAATAGATTGTTGTAAGGTTATGGGTAAAATATAAAATCCCAATCTGTCGGTTTATAAAGGTGGATTCCGAAAAAGTATTATCTAATGAGCGGGTGCCTGTTGAGGCATTTGAAAAAATCGTAAGGGAAGTGTATAAAATTTCGTCTCTTTTGGAATGATATTCTTAAGGAGTTTGTTTTTTTGAGATGAGGTTAGAAGGTGTCCTTGGCAATAGCCATAGTGACGTAAACTATTTAAAGAGTTATAAATGATTAAGAATCTGATATTTGATTGGGGAGGTGTATTAAGTGTAAGCCAGCATGATGAGGCGGTAAGGCGTTTTGCCGCCATGGGTGTGCCCCATCCAGAGACCTATTTTGTGGAAGGGAAGAATTGGGGAGGAATTTTCGGCGAGGTGGAGGATGGTGCCATCTCCATAGATGATTTTCTCACCCAAGTGTCTGATCTCTGCGGGAAACCTATCTCTTTTGAGCAGGTTGCTTATGCCTGGTGGGGATTCTTCTCCCATTTAGCTCCGGGCATACTGAAACAATTAGAGAAGTGGAAGAGCGAGGGTTTCTATCTTTATATGCTCACCAACAACAATCCTTTTATGATGAGTTACATCCGTAGCGACGATTTCTCGCCGGATGGGAAACCGTTCCATGCTTATTTCGACAAGCTCTATGTGAGTTGCGACATCGGCCTTTCCAAACCCGATCCGGCTATTTACCAATATGTGTTGGACGACAAGGGGATGGTGGCTTCGGAAACCGTTTTTGTGGACGACAGACGCCAAAACCTTGTGGGTGCGGAGCAAGTGGGCATGAAAACTTTCTTCGTGGAGGATAGCGAGCATTGGACGGATGACCTCTGTGGATATATTGAATCGCAAAATATTAGTGGTAGTTTTTAATCATACATCTGTATTTGTATGTACGGTAAGTCATAATGGTAATTTTTTAATTGAATAAAAATGGCTACGACATTTCTTAATGATTATAATCTCCAGCGCTCCACCCCCGTCTGCGAATACCACCCTTTGCACCCTTTCCTTCCGCAAGGTGCGAAGGTGCTTTTCTTGGGTAGTTTCCCGCCTCAGCGCAAACGTTGGTGCATGGATTTCTTCTACCCTAACTTCATTAATGACCATTGGCGCATCATGGGTTTGCTCTTCTATGGCGACAAGAACCACTTTGTGGATGTTGAGGCTAAATGCTTCAAGCTTGATCTGATCGTGGAATTTCTTCGTGAGAAGGGTATCGGCTACTATGATACCGCCGAGGCGGTAAAACGGTTGAAGGACAACGCTTCCGACAAGTTCTTGGAGGTGGTGGAGTTTACGGATATCCGCGCTTTGTTGGAGAAGATTCCCGAGTGTAGGGTGGTGGTGACCACGGGCGAGAAGGCTACGGAGAATATCGTGTCGCGGCTATCTCTTCCTGAAATGCCTGCCGTGGGCGGTTATGTGCCTTTGCGTGAGGGCATCTCCCTCTATCGGTTGCCCTCTTCCTCGCGGGCATATCCGCTCAGTCTGGAAAAGAAGGCGGAGGCTTATCGCGGGATGTTCGAGTTCGCGGGCGTGAGGTGACAGATGGGATGGGGAATTCAAAATTTGTTTGAGACATCCATCGCTTCGTGGAGAATTCTGATGATTGTAATTATCCCGTCATCTCCTCGTTTATAAAAAATGATGTGTTTGTTGCATTTGTGTCCTCGAAGACCATGGCAGATTTCTTCGTAATTTTTGTCGTTGGTTTTCGTTGAACTGACGATAATGGAGAATTCTCTGGTTAATTCTTTGTAGTATTTGTCAGCTTGTTGTTCTGACCATGTTTCAAACGTATAAATCCAGATAGAGTTAAGATCTTCAACTGCTTTGTTTGTAATGTTATATCTTCTCATTAGCAAAACGTTTTTTTAAATCGTTAAGGTTTTGTGATTCTTCAAAATTTTCGCAGATACCGCTTTGTTCCCCTTCTGAAATTGCGGAGGAGAGTTGTTGTATTTTTAGTTCGTTCTCTTCCAATAGACGGAGCCCTGAACGAATCACTTCGCTGGCGTTGTTATACCTACCTGACCGTATGGCTTGGTTAACGAAGTTCTCGAAATAATTTCCTAATGCTACAGATGTCGTTTTCATAATGATTGTTTTTTTGCAAAGTTACCAATATTTGGTAACCATGCAAGCCTAATTGGTAAAATGAGCAATTGATTATTGCTCTCCGCAAAGCAACTCATAGGCTTCCGTGAGTTGCCTGAATTGTGTCTCTGCCTCCTCTTTTTGTTTTTCCGACGCGTTGGCGGGCAGGGTGTCGGGGTGGTAGACTTTCGCCAGTTGGCGGTATCGGCTCTTGATCTCCTTCTCCGTAGGAATCTCCTTCAGCCCGAATATTCTCAGCGCTTCCATCTGTCTCCTTTGGGCGATAGGGACTGATTGTCTCTTCTCTTGCGGTTCCCTCCATTGGTATTTGTATTCGAGGGAGAGGATGTCCCACTCTTTGATGACGAAGTATTTGGCGATGTTTTCCAACAGCTCCCGTTCTTTCGTGTCCACGAAGCCGTCGGTTTGCATAATCTCAAAGAAACGGTCGAGCAGCGCGAGCCGTCGGTCGTATTTGAGCCGTTTGTTCGATAGGATGTTGAGGCAGTGGGTGCGGAAGTCTATCTTTTCGTTGTTGTCTAACTCTTTCAGGAGTCGCAGGTAGCTTTTCTCCGCCTCTTTCGGGCAGAACCTCTCCAGACACTCTTTTACCAGCTCCATCGTTTTTTCGTTTTTCGTGCTTATTTGGCGCACGAGTAGGGTGAGCAGGGCGGTGATTTGCTTGGCGAGATATCCTTTGGAGTGGATGATGAACGTTCTGATGGTAGGACCAATTATGATGCAACCACCGCTGATTCCCAATACGGCCGTGGTCAATATTCTAAATATTTCCTCAAAGTCAACCATTCTATTCCGTTTTCAGTTCCAACCGTCTTCCTGGTGCGGACGGTCAGACAAAAATACGGAAAAATCCGCTTAAATCCTAATCTGGTATTTCAGCAAACGTTCGTCCTGCATCTCTTTAGGAATGATTTTTTTGATGCCGTTCGCCACAACGTTCAAAAGGCTTTCGCGCACGAAGTCGTTCCTGACGAACAATGAGACCTCCCTGAAAGGGGTAGGATTGGTGAAAGGGCGTAGGTTATTTTTGTGGTTTTCCCGCAGTAATGGGATGTGTAACTCCGGAATCAGTGTGAATCCCTCGTTTTCTTCCACGATGCGTAGGAGGGTCGCGATGTTTCCTGACTCGTATATGGAACTTCTTGCCGATTCGCAGTAGTCGTTGTCGAGTCCTGTGATTTGTTTCTGGAAGCAGATCTCGTGCTTCAGCGCCCAGAGCCGTTCGCGCGGCATATTGGTGAAATCTATCTCCTTCTCGTCGTGGAGCGAGTCGAGCGGGGAGACGTAGGCCCAAAGTTTCTCTTTGTAGAGGGGTATTTCAAGAAGGTCCGGTTCATTTCCCGGCAGAGACATGATCGCCATGTCGAGGTCCGCATTCTTCAACATCCTCACGATTTCGTCCCTGTAGAGCTCGAAGGCTGTGATGTCGAGGTCAGGTATGTCTTTGATGTATTTGAAGAGTTTGGGCATGACGTAGGGTGCGACGGTGGTGGTGACTCCCAGTTTGATATGTCCCGTCTCTTTCTTCCGTTCGCTTAGGGACATTTCCTGTAATTGCTTTGAGTGGAATAACACGACTTTTGCCTGCTTGATGATCTCTTCGCCTGCCAGCGTCGGGCGGATAGGGTGGCTGTTACGGTCGAATAGGGTGAGGTCTAACTCCTCTTCCAGTTTACGTAACATGGAACTTAGGGTCGATTGCGTGATGCCGCATGATTCGGCCGCCTTGACGAAATGTCTGTACTTGTCTATCGCGACAACGTACTCTAATTGTTGAAGTGTCATAATTTTTGTTGTTTTGGTTGTCGCAAATGTATGATTATTATCCTGAATAATGCGCTGTATTCTTATCGAAATAATCAATACTAATATTTTTGAAAACGAATAAATATGCAAAAATTTGTGTTGTACTTCTCGTGTGTGCGTGTGTGTATAGCGTTTTCCCGTTGTTTTTGTATTATCGTTTTTATCTATATCATGATGTATCTATTGGATAGGTTTGTCAATATGATTTGCCATACATTTGCCTCGTCAACCGGGATGACAGGATTAAAAAAACATTTAAAAAATTTTTTGATATGGAAACGAAATTTTATCGCTGCAGTGTTTGCGGCAATATTGTCACGAAGATTATAAATTCGGGAGTGGTCATGGAGTGCTGTGGGAGAAAGATGGAGGAGTTGCATCCGCAGGGAGAGGAGGAGGAAGGCGAAGAGAAGCATGTGCCGAAAGTCTCCTTCCCGGCGGAGTGTGAGGTGAATGTGAAGGTGGGCGCAAAGCCTCATCCGATGTTGGAGGCGCACTTCATCCAGTGGATTTTCATCGAGACGGAGAAAGGCGGCCAGCTGGTGCGTTTGCAGTCGTCGGATATGCCGGAAGCCACTTTCTATTGCGGGAAACAGCGTCCCGTGGCGGTCTATGAGTACTGCAATGTTCATGGATTGTGGGGGACGGATGTCAACGACGGATTCGATGAGAATTATTATTGTTAATGTTATTTAATGAATTAAAAATTAAAAAGATACGTATATGATAAGTGATAAAATGAGAGAGGCGCTCAGCGCCCAGATCAATGCGGAGATGTGGTCCGCGTTCCTTTATCTTTCCATGTCGCTGAATGCGTCTGACAAGGGTTGGAAGGGTGTGTCGCATTGGTTCCGCAAGCAGTATGAGGAGGAGATGGATCATGCTTTCAGAATCATCCATTACATGGAGAGCCAGTCAGCCAAGGTTAGTTTGCGTCCGATAGGTGAGTTCCAATCGGAGTGGGAGAGCGTCTTGGAGATGTACCAGTACGCCTTGGAGCATGAGCGGCAGGTGACGGGCATGATCCATCATTTGTGTGGGATGGCGGAGAAGGAGATGGACCGTGCCACGTCCGTCTTTCTCCAGTGGTTTGTGACCGAACAGGTCGAAGAGGAGGAGGCGGCGAAGACCATCGTCGACAGGCTTCGTCTGATCAAGGATGATCTCACCGCGCTCTTCCTTTATGATTTGGATCTCGGAGAAAGGTAGGCTCGTAAGATTCTTCGAAAAATAGACAACTTTTAATTGATATTAAAAACCTTAATTGTTTACTATATTTTTGTACTTTCCTCTGAGGCGGATATCTGTGAAGACGTCCGCCTTTTTTTCTTATAAAATGGATGTTCCCTATTATTGAGGATTTCGTTCTTTTGTACTAATTTTGTTTGCGAAGATAATATTTTTCATCATGGCGATAAATGTGAACCCTATCTATTCGAACGGCAGTTGTTTCGTTTTGTCCGGTAAGGATATTTTGTTGAAGGAGGATGGTTCGTCCCCCTCATTCCAAGATTTGTGTGACTTGAAGGAAGCGAACATTGAGGCTGATTTTTTCGAGGAGTCTGCTTTTGCGCTTTGCGCATTGGGGTTGGATGGTAAGGATGTTCCGTCCGGTTATGTGAGGAAGACGATCCGCCAGTTTTTTGCGGAGAATGATGAGGAGGGTTGTTTTCGTCTGGCGCGCGCCCGTGCTTTGCTTTCGTGGCGCAGGGATGTGCGCTTCTGCGGCTGTTGTGGCGCCGAGTTGACCGACCATGCGGAGTTCACGGCTCGCGTCTGTCCTAAGTGCGGGAAGATTTTCTTTCCTAGGGTGGAGCCTTGTGTGATCGTTTTGGTCAACAAGGGTGACAAGATTTTGTTGGCTCGTCATGTCCAGCGTAATCAGGACATTTACGCTTGCATCGCGGGTTTCATGGAGGTGGGTGAATCCGCCGAACATGCCGTCCGTCGTGAGATCAGGGAGGAGGTCGGTATTGAGGTGAAGAATATTCGTTACCGGGGCAGCCAGAGCTGGCCTTTTCCGGACCAGCTGATGTTGGCTTTCACCGCGGAATACGAGAGCGGTGAGATTGTTTTGCAGAAAGAAGAGTTGTCGGACGCCCGTTGGTTCGACCGTGAGGGTTGCCCTGCCAGTCCGCAGCCGGGGTCCATCGCTTATAAATTGATTCATAATGAAATATAGGGAATATCTATTTTAGGGGAAAAATACCCCACAATATTTCGAATATGATAATTGAAATAGATATATTTGCATGATTTTTTCGAAGGGAGTTTCTTCTGAATGACATTGAGATTTATTTTTATTACTAATTAATATTTTATTACAATGAGAATTAACAAGTTGCACCTTGCCGCACTCGTCGCGTTGTGTTTAGGTGTATTTGCTTCATGTGAGAAGGATGAGGAGTTTTCCGATCCTATGAGTTTGGGAGATGGTAAGATTTATGTGGTCGGTCATAAGAGTCCTGATACGGATGCTGTGACGTCCGCTATGGCTTATGCGGAGTTCTTACGCCAGATGGGTTACGATTGCGAGGCTCGCGTGGCAGGTCCGTTGAATGCGGAGACTTCCTTCATCATGGATACTTTCGGAATCAATGCTCCTAGTGTCTTGAACAATGCGACTGGTTTGCGTGTCGTTTTGGTAGATCACAGCGAGTATTTGCAGTCGGTTGACGGAATGAAGGACGCTACCATTTTGAGGGTTGTCGACAACCATAAATTGGGTACGGTGAACAAGGCTGCTTCTTATGATACTACTATGTTGGCTGGTTCGACTTGTACGATCGTATATGATGATTTCAAGAAGAACAATCTTACCATCAGCAAGAATGTCGCTAGTTTGATGATTGCCGGTATTCTTTCCGATACTCGTCGTTTGAAGCCTGGTAAATTTTTCCCGTGTGATTCCATCGCTTTGTTCGATTTGCTTCCTATCGCTGGTATCGACAGCTTGGATAACTTCTATGAGAGAATGCATAGTTTCGCTGACAAATATGATGGCTTGTCTGACGTGGAGATTTTGTTGAGCGACTATAAGTCTTATGAGGTGAACGGTGTCAAGTATGGTATGGGCGCTGTAGACGTTGCCAGCGACTCTCTGTTGCCTGACATGCGCGCGCGTATCATTGCTGCCATGGAAGAGTATTTGCCTACAAGCGGTTTGGATTTCGTCACTTGCAAGATCGACGCTGATACGGTTGACTGCACCAATTTCGTCTATGTTGGCGAAATGGCTGCTGGTGTGATGCAGAAGGCTTTCGGTCCTGACTTCAAATCTGATGAATTCACGGCTGAGTTGAAGGATGGTTATGTTTACTTCTTGCCTCACGCAGGTCGTAAGAAATTGACTCCGTTCATCGATGAGGTTTTGAATTCAATTAGTAAATGAATGGACTAAGGTTGGGTGAGATGCCCTAACCTTGGAGCTTTAATAAAAATGACGATGCGTGGCCATGTCGGTTGCGCATCGTCTTTTTATTTTCGATTGTACATTAAGAGACTTTTATAATCTTCTTCGGAAATTAATTTTTCGGTTACAAGTTTTTGTTCATCTTTTGTATGCGGTTTTTAGGAATCCCCTTAAAAGAGTTCCATTTGCGTTCCGTTCACTTCCGTTTCTCCGTTGTCATATCCTTCATCGTTGGAAAGTTCGTCTGATTCCCTTGCCGTTTTAGCCAACTGGTCGCAGCGTTCATTCATTGGATGGCCGTTGTGCCCTTTGATCCAGTGTGTGTGCACTTCGTGCTTCCCCAATAGTTCGTCTAATCGTTTCCAAAGATCTGCGTTCAGCGCCTTTTGTGTTTTGGTCCTATGCCAGCCTTTCGCTTTCCATTTGCCTATCCAGTTCTCTTCGATGGCTCTTATCACGTATTGGGAATCTGAATAGAGGTGGACGATGGATTCCTGTTTGAGTTTTTCCAAGCCGGCTATGACGCCTAGGATTTCCATCCGGTTGTTCGTGGTCAGCGTGAATCCTTCGGAAAACTCCTTTTGATATGTGCCACATTTTAGGATTAACCCATATCCGCCCTTACCCGGATTAGGGTCTGCGGAACCATCTGTGTAAAGTTCGATTGTGGGTTTGTCCATTGGTTTTTATTCTTCTTTCAATTGCTCGATTTCCTCTTTCGTCAGACCGGAAAACAAAATGATTTCATCCATTGGTTTTTGGTGGTCAAGCATCATACGCGCCACTTGTATGGCATGTTCCTTGACACCTTCGGATTTCCCCTCCGCATGTCCCTCCGCATGTCCCTCCGCACGACCTTGTGCAATTCCTTGCGCAATTCCTTGTGCAATTCCTTGCGCTAAGCCTTCCGCATTCCCTTCTGCCAAACCTCTTCGAAATCCGTTATCGTATCCGTAGGCTTCGGCGGTTCCATAGTCCGAGAGGTCTTTCATGCCTGCTTCGTACTCGGCAAGTTCTTGGCCGGATAGTCTGGATACCCGCGCTTTATCGATCAGACGACGTAGCCCTTCGTCGGCCATCTCATATACTTTCGGATTCACAAATGTCATAGTGCCTAAGTTTTTAAAGATTTCCATCCATACTTCTTTAGACGTGGGGGCATTCATATCTTCTCCCCATTCGAAATGGGGCAGTGAGATGAAATATTTCCGTTGCCGGTCCCAGAATTCCTCTTGGGTGTCGAGGTCGCATTCGGCTGTGACTGTAACGGGTTTCGTCAGATCCATCATCGGAACGCCTAGAATGAAAATTCCGATCAGTCTGGGGATGTCATGGTCCATGTTTCTCCAAACGATGTCTGACTGGATATGCTCGCACATCAATCTACAAAGATAATAATTGGCTCGGGTTTTGAAATAGCGGTGTCCGTAATTCTGCATTTCTATCAGGACGTCGTCTCCGTTGTCCAATGTGCATCGGAGGTCGAAACGGACCCCCCGATGTTCCATCCGTTCCTTCGCCATCTCCACGTTCTCGAAATGGATTTGCTCGATTTTTCCGTAGTCTTCGCTCAGTATCGCATTCAAAAACGATTTCATCACGATCGGGTCACTCATGCATCTCTTAAATCCGAAGTCCGATTTGATATCGATGAATACGGGCCTCTTCACTTCTAATACAGGTTTTTCTTTCATGTTGATAATGTATATGTAAATAATACGCAAACATAAACAAGGAATTTCTTTTGTGCAAGGGATTGGGAAAGTTTTTTGTTCTTGGTTATTTTTAGATGTTAATATGGATTATTTTTGTGTTTAAAATATATGCTGATGGAAAATAGTTACTTTTCCATAACGACCGACCGCCTGCTCTTGCGTGAATTTGAGCGGACGGATTTCGACGCGCTCTCCCGTGTGCTCGGGGACGCTGATGCGATGTGCCACTATCCTTACCGGTTTGACGAGGAGCGTGTCCGCTTCTGGATTAGCCGTAATATCGACCGTTACCGTGTCTTCGGCTTCGGCCTCTGGGCGGTCGTGCTGAAGGAGACGGGCGAACTGATCGGTGATTGTGGCTTGACCATGCAGGATATTAACGGGTTCATTCGCCCGGAAATCGGCTACCATATCCGTCGAGATCTGTGGCGCCGCGGCTTCGCCCATGAGGCAGCTTCGGCTTGCCGTGATTGGGCTTTCATGAACACGCCTTTCAATGCGCTTTTCTCTTATATGAGGAGGGCGAACGTGGCCTCTTCCGCCACGGCCCGCTCCATCGGCATGTCTCTGGTCGAGGAGTTTACCGATGCGCAGGGGGAGCTCTCTTGCGCCTATGAGGTCGATCGATGTGACTGGGAGAATGGTTTCAAGCCGCGGGAGTATATGCCTTTGATTTGCTGATGATGGATTGTAGTTTTAAGGTGAATTTCAGATATGGTTATTAGGGAAATTGATTCGTTTACGGATGCCCAGTTGGCTGATTTGGGCGTACTGATGAACCAGCTATCGGACCATGTGGTGCTGACGCGTGCTGGTTTGTCTGAGATGTTGCGTGGGGAGGGTAACCACCTCTATGTGGTCATGGATGGCGAGCGGATCGTCGGTTGCGCCTCTTTGTGCCTCTTCATTTCCCCTACGGGTAGGAAGGCGTCTGTCGAGGATGTCGTCGTGTTGGCGGATTATCGTGGGCAACATCTTGGTAAACAGTTGGTTGAATATGTGTTGAATGATGCGAAGAGATTCTCTCCGATTAAATTGCAGCTCACTTCGCGTCCGTCGCGCGTCGCCGCTAACCATCTCTATAGGAGTGTGGGTTTCCAGTTGCGTGAGACCAATTGCTATGGCTGGGAAATCAAGGATATTCTGGAATAATATCGTCTCGTTGGTATGAAAATCACAGTCTCCCGACAGGTTTTCGCGGATTGGAATCCGTGGCATGGTTGCACGAAGGTGAGTCCGGGTTGCAGGTATTGTTATGTCTACCGTCAGGATGCGAAATATGAGAGCGCGGTTGCCAGCAGCGTGGTGCGGAAGACGGCGATGTTCGATCTTCCTCTGAAGCGCAAGCGTGACAAGAGTTTTAAGATTCCTCCGGGACGTATCGTCTTCACTTGTTTCACCTCCGACTTCCTTTTGGAGGATGCCGACGAATGGCGGGCGGAGTGTTGGCGTATGATGCGCCTGCGCCGCGATTGCTACTTTTATTTCTTCACGAAACGTATCGACCGTTTTATGGATTGTTTGCCTGACGATTGGGGCGACGGTTATGATAATGTCCTTGTCGGTTGCACGGTGGAGAACCAGGCGATGGCGGATTATCGTCTGCCGATTTTTCTCTCTCTTCCCATCAAGCATAAGTCTATCATCGTCGCGCCGATGTTGGAGCGTGTCGACCTCTCCCGCTTTTTGGACGGACGGATTGAGGAGGTTTCGTGTAGTGGCGAGTCTGGTACGGAGGCGCGTCCGTGCGATTTCGACTGGGTGCTCGATCTTCGCCGGCAATGTGTGGAGAAGGAGATTCCTTTCCGTTTCCACCAGACGGGCGCAAGGTTCATCAAGGATGGTAGGATGTACTATATCCGCCGTCCCTTCCAGATTTCTCAGGCTCATAAGGCGGGTATCGATTATCGGATAGGGGAGGATGCGGTTCCTGAAAGCGCAAGCACTCTATGGGATATAGGTTCCAATCGATAATGTGGGTTCTGAATCGTTTTGCTTGTAAAAAATCTATTTGACCTTTTCTTTTTTTTTACATTTGCGTGTCATTGATTAAACACATCTTATAGCGATAGTCATGTTCATGAAAAATAAATCCTTATTCGTATTGGCTTTGTTCTTGACATTGCTGAATATTTCTTTGTCGGCGCAAAAAGGTATCTACATTCCTAACGAGTGGCGGAACAGAAGGGATACGCTTATCTATAGCGAGAGCGATCCGAACAACCAATATACTTGGTCTAAGTCCCGCTCGAAGGAGAGCGCGAACTTCATCGTTTTTTGGGATAAGTATTATGGCAACACCAATCCGACGAACGCATCTGCTACGTATAGTGTGGACATCGACGATCTCTTGCAGAAGTGTGAGGGTTTCTATGCCATGAATGTCGGCAGACTGGCCTTTTGCGACGAAAGCGCGTCCAATGTCTCGAAATATAAGATGATGGTCTTGCTGAACCATACGACGGAGTGGGTGTGTTACGGCGGCGGATATGATGATGTTATCGGCGCTTTGTGGCTGAGTCCGAGCACCAGCAAGCCGGTGGGTCACTCTGTCGCTCATGAGGTGGGTCACTCTTTCCAATATCAGGTCTACGCTGACCTTAAGGGGTTTTCGGGTTTCAGAACTTCCATCGGCGACGGTTCCACTTTCTGGGAGCAGACGGCCCAGTGGCAGGCTAACCAATCTTATCCTGACCAGAAGTGGGCCCAGAGTTGGAGCCTCTTCAAAAATACGCACAATTATGCCATGACGCACGAATGGCATAGATATCAGTCTTATTGGTGGCACTATTATCTTACGGAGAAGTATGGTATCGACTTTATCGGTACGTTTTGGAGGTATGATCCGGGTCGTGGTTCAGACCCGAATGAGAGCTTTATGATGATGAAGGAGATGGATGTCTCCGATCTTTATAGGGAGTATTTTTTGTATGCGATGAGGATGGCGACGCTTGATATTGACGGGGTGCGGGATGAAGCGGATAATTATATCGCCACGTTGCGTTACGATTATGTTTCCTTGGGCGACGCGAAGTATCAGGTGACTTATAGCAGCTGTCCGCAGAGCACCGGTTTCAATATTATCCGTTTGAACGTGCCTACTCCGGGTACGGAAATCTCCACCGATTTTACTTCCCTCGCTAATGGCGCGTCTTTGCCGCAGGGCGACGCGAAGCTGTTTTTCAACGGTGAGAAGTTCGTGCCGTTCAATGGTGTTTCATACAATCGTTCGTCTAAATATTCGACTAGGGGTTTCCGCCTTGGTTATGTCGCGCTGATGAACGATGGCTCGAGACGTTATTTGTATGAAGATGAGGTCTATTGTAGGGAGGCGGACGCTAATAGGGAGGTGAGTTGTGTGACGGGTTGCGTGGTGCCGGCGGACGTGAAAATGTTGTTCTTGGTTGTCTCTCCTTCTCCGTCGGAGTATGTTCGCCACGAGTGGGACGAGGATATCACGGATGATGACCAATGGCCCTATACGGTTCAATTTAAGGGGACTAACCTTTACGGCGCGGCTGAAATCTCTGATACCATAGCGATTAGCGATGTCGAGTTGGAGTATGATGTCTATTTCCCTGCTTCGTCGAGCGTTTATCAGGGCGCTGTCGTCAACGTGGAGGGACGGGCCGCGTCTATGCTTGGAACCGCCTTGCAGATGCAGGCTTCCGCTCTAGGCGGCGTTCTTACATCTTGGACGAGTGCTGGTCCTTCCGAGGGGCAGGCGATGTTCTATGCGGTCAATTCTGACGGTTCCATCAGCGAGACGCCTTCTTCGGCTAACGGCTATGGTCATTGGTTCTCGGCGTCGGGCGACCGTTGCGATTATCCGTCGGGTTACGTCTTCAGCGAATTTGACGCTAACGGTCTCTCTTTCTCTTTGGGACAATATCCGGGCAAATCACCTAATGGCTCGGACTTTACGATCCGTCAGGCGATTAAGTATCGGAAAAATGGTCTAACGGCCGTCGCTAAGTTCGTCTTCCATATCCATATCACCGCATCCCGCACGGGCTATGAATTGAGGGGAGGCGATGTCACAGGCGTTGCTGATTTCTCTTCGGTCGATGCCTATCCGGTGGCTATCCATACGCTTTCGGGCATTCGGATTTCCTCTTTGCGGCGTGGCGTCAACATTGTGAGGATGAGTGATGGTAGCGTCAGGAAATGGCTGGTGGAGTGGTGATGTGTTTAAGATTCGATAATTAACTTTTTTGTTCATGAAAATAAATAATGAGTTATGTCTAAGGTTATAGTTTTACTCGGTAGCCCCCGCAAGGGTGGCAATACGGATTTGCTGGTCCGCCGTTTTGTCGAGGGAGCTTCTCTCCGCAACGAGGTGGAGGTGGTTTCGGTGGCCGATTATGAGGTGCGTCCCTGTCTCGGCTGTGACGCCTGTTTCGGCAAGGCGGGCAATCCGTGTGGCCAACAGGATGATATGTCGCTGATTTATGACAAGCTATCCTCCGCTGATGTCTTGGTGGTCGCTTCTCCCGTCTACTTTTACGGAATCAGTGCGCAACTGAAGGCGGTGATAGACCGTCTCCACAATCCGGTGCGCGACTCTTTCCATATCCGTCGGATGGCGCTGCTGCTGGTGGGCGCCGCCACGCTTCCCGAACTCTTCGACGCTATCTTGGCGCAATACCGCCTTTGTCTCAATTTCTTCGGTTTGGAGGATGCCGGAAAGGTCTTGGTACGGGGCGTGCGGGGGAAGGGCGACATCTCTCAGCGTACCGACGCGCTCGATGAGGCTTATGCTTTGGGCGCAAGTTTATGATAATGCGATAAATTCCAGATAGTAAATCGTAAATTCTAAATAAAGTTGTATTTTTGAACGTTAAATTTTTAAGATTATAAAGTATATGAAATTATTAAACGAATTTAAGGAATTCGCCATGAAGGGTAATGTGGTCGACATGGCTGTCGGTGTCATTATTGGTGGCGCGTTTGGAAAGATTGTGACTTCTTTGGTAAATGATGTCTTTATGCCGTTGGTCAGCTTGGCTGTCGGTGGTATCGATTTCAGCGGATTGTTCATCCAGTTGGGTGGCGACACGAAGTATGAGACTTTGGCTCAAGCCAAGGAGGCTGGTGTGGCTACTTTGAGCTACGGTAACTTCGTGCAGACGGTTTTCGATTTTCTCATCGTGGCTATCTGTATCTTCGCTTTCATTAAGTTGATTAACTCCTTCAAGAAGAAGGAAGAGGCGGCTCCCGCTGCTCCAGCTCCAGCTCCGGAGCCAACTAAGGAGGAGATTCTTTTGACGGAGATCCGCGATTTGTTGAAGAACAAATAATTTTTAATATCATAGAGCGAGGAAGGTCCGATGGGCCTTCCTATTTTTTTAAGTTTAGTTTTTTTCATGGAAAAGTTGACGGTAATTAAAGTCGGTGGTAAGATCGTCGAGGAGGAGGCCACTTTGAAGAGTTTGTTGGAGCGTTTCTCTAAGATTGAGGGAAAGAAGGTGCTCGTTCACGGAGGTGGCCGTTCCGCTACCGCGCTCGCCACGAAGCTGGGCATCGAGAGCAAGATGGTCGACGGACGTCGCATCACGGACGCCGAGACGCTGAAGGTGGTGACGATGGTCTATGCGGGCTTGGTGAACAAAAATATTGTGGCTAATCTCCAGTCGCTCGGTCTCAACGCTTTGGGTCTTACGGGCGCTGATATGAACTACATGAGGTCCGACAAACGTCCTGTCAAGACGGTCGATTACGGTTTCGTGGGTGACGTCAAAGAGGTGAACGCTTCTTTGTTGGCTGACTTGATCAGCAAGGATGTGGTGCCGGTCTTGGCTCCTCTCACGCACGACAAGAAGGGAAATCTCTTGAACACCAATGCGGACACTATCGCCGGCGAAGCTGCCAAGGCGCTCGCCCAATATTTCGACGTGACGCTCATCTACTGTTTCGAGAAGAAGGGCGTGTTGCGCGACGAGAACGATGATGACAGTGTGATTGCTGAAATCAACCCGCAACTCTTCCAAGAGTATGTGGAGAAGGGCATCATCCAAGGCGGTATGATTCCGAAGTTGGAGAACTCTTTCGCAGCCATCAACGCTGGCGTTTCCAAGGTGGTGATCACCAAGGCGGACGAGCTGGGCAACAATACGGGTACGGTGATTACGAAGTAATTGTTCGAGATATGATGAGGAAAGAGGGGTCGATGGCTCCTCTTTTTTTGTGTGTGCGGCAAGACGTATGTGTCATTTTGTTTAGTTGATTGAATAAAAAACAGTGTATTTTGTTTAATGGATTGAATAAAATAGGTATTTTTGCATCTATAAAGTATTGAGCGTATGGATAAGCAGTTGTTAAAGAAGATACTTAGAGAAAATCAGATGGAGGTCGAACGATATGTTCTTACACCGAGAGAAATGACGGAGGATCATTTCCCTTGTGTCGTAATTGTAGGGGTTCGTCGTTCGGGAAAATCATATATGATGTACCAGAAAATGCAACAACTATTGTCACAGGGTTGTAAGTGGGAAGATATGTTGTATGTAAACTTTGAGGATGAGCGCTTGGCTGATTTCTCAGCGGACGATTTTAATAAGTTATTGGAGTGTCATGGTGAGATGTATGGTAAACGTCCAATGTTGTTTTTGGATGAAATTCAAAACATTGAGCATTGGGAGAAATTCGCTAGACGTATGGCGGATACTGGGCACACCATATATTTAACAGGTTCTAACGCTAAGATGTTATCGGGGGAGATTAATACTACCTTGGGTGGAAGGTTCTTAGTGAAGGAGGTTTATCCGTATAGTTTGCGAGAGTTTTTGGAGGTTCACCAAATTCCCTTCAGTGAGTTGGATCTTCTCCCTACGGAGGGTCGTGCCGCTATGATTCGGTGCTATGAAGAGTATTTGCATGATGGAGGACTACCTGCGGCTGCATTGCTTCCTGTTCGTACCAATTATTTGAATAGTGTATATCAAAAAATCTATTTGGGTGATGTTATCGCAAGGAATAAGATAAGCAATGTTGCGGGTATCCGTGTCTTGGTAAGAAAAATGGCGGAGAGTGTTTGTCGACCGATTAGTTATAATAGAGTTAACAGTTTAATGTCTAGTGTGGGCGGTAAATTGAGTCTTGCGACCACGATTAAATACATAGAATATTGTGAGGATGCGTGGCTCTTGCTGAGAGTTAGGAATTATGTGAGTTGTTTGGCCGATAAAGAGAGTAATTGTAAGTACTATTTCATAGATAATGGAATCTTGCGGTTGTTTCTTATGGATAAGGATTCGATGTTGTTGGAAAATATGGTGGCGCTACAGCTTTTTAGGAAGTTTGGTCATGACATGGGCAATGAGCAAGTCTTTTTTTACAATGAAGGATTTGAGGTTGATTTTTATCTTCCAGAAAAGGAGATGGCTATTCAGGTAAGTTATTCGTTGCAGGATGAAATGACTCGAAGTCGGGAATTAGGGGCTTTGGAGAAGTTGCCCAAGCGTGTTCCATGTAGTAGAAGAATTGTTTTAACATACGATGAAGAGGAGCGGATTGAAGACTCGTATGGTATGGTGGAGGTGATCCCTTGCTGGAAATTTTTCTTGTCAGTCTTGGCCTAACTCATAGGGGGAGAAGTAATTGTTCGATAGATTGCATAGGAGAGAGGGGCTGATGGCTCCTCTTTTTTGTGGGAGGGTTAGGACGGTTGCGAAATAGATATTGGAGAGGGGGATTTGAGAAAAATTAGAAGTAAAATACTGTTTCTATTCTTGATCTATTTTGATCAGTAAATAATTTAGTATTTTTGTAAGTGTTATGGCTCAATTGGCAATCATAAATTACGAAACAGCTTCAATAGATATAATTAATTTATCTGAAGAAATTGAACGCGAGTATGCTGATAATTATGATCAGTTAGTATTCAATAAGATGGGGTATAAAACATCTTCTGTTTACTATATGATTGCTGAAAATATTCGTATTAATGAGATAGATGAATATGCTATAATAAATGCCCTAGAGCATCCTTAAGGCAAAAAACTGAGGAGCGTCACATATTGGAAAAGCGTCATTGACCGCTTGTTTTTGATCGATTGAAACTTCCACATTCAAAGAGTTGTCGGAAACAAAGCAGGAAGTGATGCCTATGGGTATGCTAACCACGCATCCTGTGTGTGCAGAAGGTCTTTAGTAAGACTTTCATGCACACTTTGGGGTTGTGTTTGTATACTTCACGTAGGTATTGCTCTGCAAGTTCTCAACTCAAGGCTGTGGAAGGCCCCAATCGATGAATGCGCGGATGTGAATACCTACGCTTTTTTTGTATATAAATTGATAGTAAAATGTCTGTTCTAGGTATTAATAGACTCTACTAATAGATCGAATAGAGAAAAGTCATATCGTACATCATTGACGTTACTGATAATCCAGAATTAGCACTTCAGAATTAGCATCAGTACATTTTCGGCAACGGTGTTTACGCTTCTTCATAAGGGCGTGAACTGAATTTTTGTTGTCTGATGCTGGCAGTGCTAAGCCATGGATTAACCTCAAATCTTCTTTCATGCCCTTTTCTAAAATTTGGAGAAGGGCATTTTTACTAGGTCTTGCAATGTTTATCATGAGAGCAAAACCTTTTATTAAGTGGGTTGGAGGTAAATCACAACTTATAGAGCAATTGGATGCTCAGTTACCTAACGATTTTGGTAATTGGGAGAATGTTACTTACATCGAGCCTTTCGTGGGTGGTGGAGCAATGCTTTTCTATATGCTTCAGCGCTACCCCAATATTCAGCGGGCAGTCATTAATGATATTAATTCTGACCTTGTCTGCTGTTATCAGACGGTTCGTGACCAAGTGGAGGTACTTATCGAATCGCTCCGAAATTATGAACAATTATATCTGGCGTTGCAGACGGAAGATAATCGTAAAGATTTTTATATGGCTGCTCGCAGTCGCTATAATGAGAAGAACCTGGATTCGATAGAAAACACCACTTTGTTTTTCTTTCTTAATCGAACTTGTTTCAATGGCTTGTATAGAGTCAATAAGAGTGGTTTTTTCAATGTGCCATTTGGAAAGTATGCCAATCCAACCATATGCGATCCTGATACACTTCGCATGGATAGTGAGTTGTTGCAAAGAGTAGAGATTATGAATGGTGATTTTGAAGAGACCTTTCAGTATGCGCAAGGTAATACTCTATTTTATTTCGATCCTCCTTATCGTCCTCTTAGTGATACATCAAGCTTTAATGACTATACCAAGGAGGCTTTCAATGATAATGCACAAATAAGGCTGAAAGAGTATTGTGATCGTATTCACGCAGCGGGTTACCAATTCATGCTTAGTAATTCAGACTGCAAAGGGAAGAATGAGGCAGATAACTTTTTTGATGTGTTGTATGAAGCATATCAAATAGAGCGTGTATGGGCTTCTCGTAGTATAAATGCTATTGCGTCGAAACGGGGCAAACTTACCGAAATACTAGTTCGTAATTATTAAAAACATGGAGAAAGACTTCAATAAATTCATGTCTCAACTTCAAGAGACAAATCAAACACTTGACTTCTTCTGCGATTTCGAAAAAATCGCAAAAAATGTGGAGGATATAAAACTAAGTTTATGCATGCTTAATAGTCTTTTAGGTGCTACGGACATGCGTAAAGCTGTTGAAACAATATGGAAGCGAGATAAAAGTGCGTTTAATGTTATGGATATCCTTATTGCTGTTCGCAGTGAAGGTCATAAGAAAGTGTTAAACTCATTAGGAGAATGTGTTGTTATAGACTCATTATTCAAGTCTGTGGATGGTGTAATGGAGTATCTTGACAACACAGGTCTTACTGAAGTTTTCCAGCAAAATAAGATTAAGGATTTGGTGGATTATGTATTTGGCATAGAGACTGGATTAGACTCAAATGCTAGGAAGAATCGGAGCGGTCATGTAATGGAGGGAGTGGTGGCTCGTATATTTGATGAAGCTGGCGTTGGTTATAGACAAGAGGTCTATTCAAGAGAATGGCCTTCTATCTCAAAGGCATTGGGCAGTGATGAGAAGCGTTTTGACTTTGTTATAGAATCAAAATCTAAGATCTATCTTATTGAGGTGAATTTCTATAGTGGAGGTGGTTCAAAACCAAATGAGGTAGCACGTTCCTACTCTGATATAGCACCTAAGATTAATAGTGTCAATGGATTTGAGTTTGTGTGGATAACTGATGGTATTGGATGGAAAAGTGCTCGAAATAAACTACAAGAGGCATACAGCATTATACCAAGTATTTATAATCTAACTAGCATTGATGATTTTATCAAAACAATAAATAAGAATGGTTTGCAACGAAAATAATTATGATTAAGACCTACTATAAATCTAATAACAACGATTTCTCCCTTGCTCATGGAGATACATTTCAGTTATTGAAAGAATTCTCCTTTAAGTTTGACATGATATTCGCAGATCCTCCATATTTTCTTTCAAATGGAGGTATAAGTCTTCAGAGCGGGAAAGTTGTGTGTGTCGACAAGGGAGAATGGGACAAGGGAAAAACTCCAGAAGAGATGAAGGAGTTTAACATGGAGTGGCTTCGTTTATGTCGTGATAAGTTAAAGGATAATGGAACTATCTGGATTTCAGGTACCTATCATAATATTTTTTCAGTGGCAAATTGCCTTACAGAACTCGGTTATAAGATTCTTAATGTAATAACGTGGCAGAAGACTAATCCTCCAATAAATATATCCTGTCGATTCTTTACATACTCGACTGAATTTATCATTTGGGCAAGAAAACACGAGAAAATACCTCATAAGTTTAACTATGAATTGATGAAACGGTTAAATGATAATAAGCAAATGACGGATGTTTGGCGTCTTCCCGCTATCGGTCGTTGGGAAAAATCGTGCGGTAAACATCCAACACAGAAGCCTCTATCGTTATTAACACGAATTATCTTGTCATGCACAGATAAGGGGGATTGGGTTCTTGATCCTTTTAGCGGTAGTTCAACAACAGGAATTGCTGCAAATCTTTGCGATAGAAGGTTTGCTGGAATTGAGCAGTCAGAAGAGTTTTGTAATATGAGCAAAGTGCGAAGAGAGGAGTTGGATGATATTGGACAAAGAGTAAATTTGAAGCGACACATTGTTGATCTAAAAATATTAGAGTCAAGCAAACAGTTAAGTTTATTTGAAGAAGAGAGTAGCATGATTTGTGAGGAGAGCAGTCATATCTATGAAACGCTTCCTTTTAATACGGAGCCAATATAGTTCTTCTAATATTTTATGCATATCCCTTCCATTCCTCAGTCCGAAAGGCCATATTTGAGTAACCTGGAAGGCACGCACCAAGTACGATCTCTTCCTAAAGCGCAGTACCGATGTTTGCGCCAGGTAGTGGTTCCTGTCGTATTCCCTAAAAATATGCAATTACACATATAACAACATGTAAATTAGATGATTAGAAATGTTGAGAAGAAAGCTATATAATGAAATCCTAGCATGGAGGAAAAATAAGGACAAGGAATGTCTTTTATAAATTCATGGCTGGAAATGTGGGCAAAGAGGATAAAAAGATAGCATTGCCTTTTTACATGATTCCGTTTTGCCTTTAAAAAGCGCCTTTTAGGGAGTCTGCGAGCGTTCTCCCCACAAAAAAAGGGAGGTTTTCGCCTCCCTTTCCTGTTATGGATTCAATACAAATCATTTTGCCTTGTATTTGCCCAACATCCAAGCGATGTCTTCGCCGAAGAAGACGAACTCTTCCTCAACGCACTTCTCGTAAGACTTAGCGTTGGTGGAAACTCTCTTGTGTTTGAACCATGTGAATTCCTTGCCATTACCGTCTTGCACGGTTCCTGAGATTTCGATGCGTTGTCCGCCTGCTCCGAATCCTACCCATGCGCGTAATGCGCGGCTACCCATGCTCAACTCCTCGTATTTGATGTTCAACTTCAAAGCGTTGGCTTCGATGTTTTGGTCTGCCGTGGCTACGACAATATTCATCCCTTTGAGACGCTTTTGCAATCTCTCTTGAACCACCGTAGGCACCTTCTTTAATGCTTTCTCAAGTGCCTCGTATCGATTATCGTCCTTTTCAGGCCACTCGACCTTTGATTCGTCGAAAGGCATGATGTAGATGGTCTTGTAATCGTTCAAGTTAAAGATCTCTTTTACTTTTACGGAATCGATGTGGTCGAACCAATCTTCGAATTCTCCTACTTCCAACTTATCCTTCGCGAAGGATGCTGACGCAAATGCGCAAATGAGCGCTAAGACTGAAATGATTTTTTTCATGGTATATAAATTTAGTTAGACATTGAATCTGAAATGCATGATGTCGCCATCTTGTCCGATGTAGTCCTTCCCTTCGATGGAGATCTTGCCGGCTTCCCTACAAGCAGCCTCGGAACCGAGCGATACATAGTCGTCGTACTTGATCACCTCCGCGCGGATGAATCCCTTCTCGAAATCGGTGTGGATGATTCCTGCGCATTGCGGCGCCTTCATGCCGCGGCGGAATGTCCATGCGCGGGTCTCGTCGGAACCCGATGTGAAGAATGTTTGGAGGTCCAGCAATTTATAGGCCGCTTTAATCAACCTTGCCACACCAGACTCCTTCAAACCGACCTCCTCCAAGAACATCTGTCTCTCCTCGTAGGTCTCCAACTCGGCGATGTCGGCCTCTGTCGCGGCGGCTACGATGAGCATGTCGGCGTTCTCCTCCTTGATGGCCTCAGCCACCGCTTGCGTGTATTTGTTACCGCTCACCGCGCTCTTCTCGTCCACGTTGCAGACGTAAAGCACAGGCTTGGTGGTAAGCAGGAAGAGGTCCTTCACGATCGGTTTCTCCTCTTTGGTCAGTTCGACGGTTCTTGCGGATTTGCCGGCCTCCAAAGCCTCTTTGTAACTTAAAAGGATCTCCCACACAGCCTTTGCGGTCTTGTCGCCGCCGGTTTGAGCCTGCTTTTGCACCTTCTGGATGCGGCTCTCAACCGTCTCAAGATCCTTCAATTGAAGTTCCATATCGATGATCTCCTTGTCACGGACAGGGTTGACAGAACCATCCACGTGGGTGACGTTCTCGTCGTCGAAGCAACGGAGCACGTGAAGGATGGCGTCCGTCTCACGGATATTAGCCAAGAATTTATTGCCTAGACCTTCACCTTTGCTGGCGCCCTTTACGAGGCCGGCGATGTCCACGATCTCCACATTGGTGGGGATGACGCGTTGAGGTTTGTCGATTTCAGCGAGTTTGTTGAGGCGCTCGTCCGGAACGGTGATCACGCCCACGTTTGGTTCGATGGTGCAGAATGGGAAGTTGGCGGCTTGCGCCTTCGCATTCGATAAGCAGTTGAATAGGGTCGATTTTCCTACGTTTGGCAACCCTACGATGCCACATTGTAAAGCCATATCTTATCTTAATTGTTTAATTTTATCTCAAATATAACGCAAAGATACCCTTTTCTTTTTAGTTTTTATACCTAAATTTTAACGTCCGACCGCAAAATATTCTAATTTTGTGTCATTGCAATTTCATGAATGATAATTTAGTAAAAATATTATGGTAAAGCATGTTATTTTGTGGACGTTGAAGGATACTTTTTCAGCGTCGGAGAAAGAAGAGATTAAGGCGGGCATCAAGGCTGGTTTGGAAGGCTTGAAGGGCGTTGTACCGGGTTTGCTCGACGTGAAGGTTAACATCAACGGTTTGCCGACCTCCAATGTGGATGTGATGTTGGACTCAACACTGGAGAGCTTCGAGGCGTTGAAGGCCTATGCGGTCCATCCCGCTCACGTGGCGGTGGCAGACACCAAGGTCCGTCCTTACACGGCTGACAGAAAGTGCTTGGATTACGAGGTGTAAAAATTGAATTGCATCGTAGACTTATAGGAAAGGTCGGGTAGGAGACTATCCGACCTTTTTCTGTGAAACATAATCCGTTTATATCTATTCATAAAATAAAAATGCGGCATAACCTTGCGTCGTGCCGCATTTTTGTATCAGGGGAAAGTCTTCTTTATCCTATGATGGAACAGATTTTATCTTCCGTTATCTTCAGGCGCTCGCTGATTTCCTTTGCGGTCATGCCGCTTTGGTAGAGTAGTCTGACGGTTTCTTCAAGAGTTTGTTGGATGCCTTGTTGAATGCCTTGTTGAATGCCTTGTTGAATGCCATCCTCCATGCCTCTTTTATAGCCGTGCTGCTCCATGTCGATTTCATCCTCCAGGGCTTTCATGCTAGCCTCGTATTGGTTGTACTCTTCCTCGGTGAGGGCCGCCACGTTGGCCTTCTCCAAAAGTTTGAGCAGTCCTTCGTCCGCTCGCTCGTATACTGATGGGTCTATTCTATCCATGGTACCTAAATCTTTGAATAAGTACAACCAAATATCCTTGGTTGTGAGGTTCTCTCTGTTAAGCTTGAAGTCGGGCAAAGATAAGAAAAAATTGTGATTGCGGTCCCAGAATTCCACCAACTCGTCCCTGTCGTAAATACTCGTTCTGGTAATTGCTTTGTTCAGCCATTTGTTACGTTCCCCCATAATGAAGATGCCGAAAATTCGGGAGATGTCTTGCTCCATCTTCTCCCATTTGAAGCCTCGCGTGATTTGTTTTGTCATAAGGTTGTAAACATAGAACGTTGCCCGGGTTTTGAAAAACTTTTGGGGAGCGTTCTGCATTTCTATCAGGATTGTCTCTCCACGCTCTGTGTCGCAGAGGAGGTCGAATGTGACGCCCCGTTGGTTATTACCGGGATGTGGCATCTCCACATTCTCGAATTTGACACTCGTTATCTTGTCCGTCTCTCCCTCCAAGATAGCGTTTAGAAAAGACTTCATTACGGTCTCGTCCTGCATACAGAACTTGAACCCGAAGTCACAGCGTAGATCAATGTACGTCGCCATAGTTTATATGATTAAGTTTAATTTCAGATAGAAAAATCGTTCAAGTTGATAGAATTTTTTCGTATTAAATGCAAATATAATAAATATGTAATATATACACAACATCTCTATCAAAGCAAATACAATCATTTTCCAATATAAAGGTCTAGATGGCATAGGGATACCCTTTGTGGAAGTCTGTGAAGTAATTTAATTAAATAGGAAAGGTGCGATTTTGTCGCACCTTCCTATTCTTTGATTTCAATATCATAGGTTCCTACAGCCTTTGTCTGTATTGGGTGTAAAGACGCACGACCGTGCGACTTTACATGACATTATCGGATCATTATCTTCTCTTTAAATAGACCTTCATTAGACTCAACTACTACAAAGTAAAGTCCAGCAGGCAATGAGGCGATAGAGAGGGTGCCAACCTTCTCGGTAGAGGCTACCTTCAATCCTTGTAAACTGAACAATGTCACGCTGTTCACATCCGCAATCGCGCCATCCTTCAGGATGCGGATTTCGTCGGAAGAGATAGTCAATACCATATTGGTCTTCGAAGCGCCCATTTCGTCTATGCCCATAAGAATTGGAGGTTCACCCATCACGTCCATGATCTTCTGTACCATTTGCGGTTGGTTCCATTGGCCTGTACTACGATTCATGAATCCGTGGCACTCTCCATTCTCATTCGGCTTGGACCATCCCTCCTTTAATCCTTGTTGGTAGGTGGCCCATGTGGTTCCGTTGTCCCACAAGACGCAAGGCATCTTGTACTCCTTGGCGATTCCGTAGAACGCATCGATCCATTGCTTGCGGGTCTCGTCGCCTTGTCCCTTGTCGGAGATAGAGGTCTCGTCGATTATGACGGGGATATTTCTCGTTACGAATTTATCGTAGCAAGGGCGAAGCACATCGCGGATGGTCTGCTTGTCGCTCTCTTGGAAGTAGGTAAGGTTGCCCGAGAGGCAAAGCTCCGTAGGACGATAGGCGTGGATCTCGATACCAATACGGTTTGGGGAAGGGTCGTTTGGCATCTGGAACTTGTTGGTAACAGCTCCCTCTGGGGAGGCGTCGTAACCTGGAATCAGAATCATGCGGTCGCGGTTGTTGGCGTGCCCGTTGTTACGGATCGCGTCGACAGCTGCTTGGTTCATGGCGTTGATGACCCCCATTGCCTCTACGACCTTTTGCTGACTGGGATTGTCGGTTGGATAAAACCACCATTCATTTTGATCACCAATCAAACGAGGCTCATTCAGCGTCTCGAAAATCAATTTTTGGTCATACTCTTTGAAGCACTCCGCCAATTGGCTCCAGATGTCCGTCACATATTTGACGGATTGGTTCTTGGTGTTGTTGGTAGGCCAGAAGTAGGGGTGGTTCCACTGATCTCCATTGTCGTGGTGAATGTTGAGGATGACAAACATATCGTTGTCGATGCCGTAGTCCACCACTTCCTTCACACGTTTCAACCATGCGTCGTCGATCATGAATTGGTATTGACCGTTGTTGGAGGTGTGTTGTCCCCAACTGACAGGAATACGAAGTGTTCTGAATCCGGCGTTTTTGACGTTGTCGATCATGCTCTTCGTGATCTTGGCGTTACCCCATGCTATCTCAGTATTCAGACCTGTGCTGGTTTGGTTTCCGAGGGCATCCAGTGAGTTGCCGACGTTCCAACCGGTGTACATTAGCTGTGAAATTTCCATCGCCTCTTTACCCTGAACTTTAACAGCCATGGCAGGGTTTGTCGTCATGGCGCAAGCAGCTGTGGCAATGGCAAAAATCCATTTTTTAGTATTAGTCATATTCATTAATTGTTGTAATGGTAGTAATTATTCTGCTGCGAAAATAGAGAATCTATATGATATAAACAACTTTATTGGAGAATGATGTGCGGATGGGAATCGGCAAACGAGATTTCCTTCAAGGTGTGTCGATATCGTTCTTGATGCCATTAATTTCTAAAATACATTATTCCCCATTTGCTTTCAGCCACTCAAAAATCACCTTGTAGGTTTCGTCGCGCGCGGGTTTCTCGGAGAGAATCAAGTCGTGCAAGCCGCCTTTAATATATATATGAGTGACATTTCCGCCCAATTGGTCTCCATATTTATGAATCTCCTTCACGTCCAATACCACATCCGAATGTTTGTACTCCTCTTTCCATTCGGCGTTCTCTTCAACGGAGTTGTCGCTGCTCATCACCAATATCGGGCAATCGATATTTAATCCCTTATGGACTTTGCGCTGTCCTCTTTGGATCGCATGAACCCAACCGGCCCTCTTTTTGTGGCCGAAGCTCATCTTCCAATCATCGTTGTAGTACCATTCTCCATTATATTTCTTCAGTAGACTTTGGGCGTAGCCGCTGGCCTCTTGCGAGGTGCCTTGCACTTTCATCTTAGGGAAGATGCCGCCGAGAAAACTCATCACTGGAATGGCTAATCCTTCTGCCGCTTTACCCAAGTTCCAGTCTAGGAAAGGGCTGTTCAACACCAGGGCGTCCACTTTTTCTCTTTGTTTTTTTTCGTGCACATATAAAGAGGTGCTCAAACCGCCCGTGGAGTGCCCCATTAGTATGATCTCTTCATTGCCTTCCGCGCGGGCGATGGCGATGGTGGTGTCAATGTCAGCGAAATACTCCTCCATCTTTTTGCAGAAAAAGGCGTCTTGGTTAGGCAGTAATGATCTGCCGTATTTGCGAAGGTCCACCGCATAGAAGTTGTAGCCGTGCGCGTTTGCGCTGTCGCCCAATGCGCTTTGGAAGAAATAATCATTGTATCCGTGCACATAGACGATCGCCTTCTTTATATTAGGTAATGTTTCTTTTTTTATAATGGTGCATACAACTTTCCCGCTATAATCCTCAGGTTGCTCGATTGTTCTGTATAGATAGCCCTCATTCCAACTGTCCCGAAGGTATTGAGCGTTTGTATATACGAATGTGGACAATAATAAAATGCATAAAAGTATGAATTTCCTTTTCATGTTAGTATAATTATACGATAAATATCCGTTTGAGGCATCCATCGTGTTTATTTTTCTGTTTTTGTGAGCAAAATTAGTCAGTTTTGGTCTAAAAAATTAGGTCTATTGTCGTAAAAAGCGGATTTTTTTATGGTATGTGGAATATATGATTGTTTCAATATTGGTTATATTGAATTGATAGTTGATAATAATACATGCATATATGGACCGATTTATATTCGTAAGAAATCGTGGCTTGTAAAATTTTCTTATTGATAATCAGATTGATAAGAAAATTGTCTAAAAATAATGGCGAATATATTTGGAGGGTAACGGGTAAAGCACTACTTTTGCACCCGCTTTCGAGAACGAAAGGCACGGACAACGGTCCGACCGGTTCGAGAGGAGATTTGAAAAAAAAACTTTGAAAAAGATTTGGAGGTTACGGAAAAAAGTTCTTACCTTTGCACCCGCAACTGAAAAACGAGACCCGCTGAAGTGCCGGGGGACAATAAAGAGAGATCTTTGAAGGTATTTGATCGAGACAGCAGAAATGCAAGGGAAAAGGCAACTACAGAGATGTAGACCATCAATTCCATTAAACGTAAAAAGACGGACATCGAGCTAGGAAATAAAAATAAAACAATTCATACAACGGAGAGTTTGATCCTGGCTCAGGATGAACGCTAGCGACAGGCCTAACACATGCAAGTCGAGGGAGAACCCTTCGGGGTGAAACCGGCGCACGGGTGAGTAACGCGTATGTAACCTGCCCATAAGTGGGGGATAGCCCAGCGAAAGCTGGATTAATACCGCATAATACCTTTTGATGACATCTGAAAGAGGTTAAAGATTTATTGCTTATGGATGGACATGCGTTGGATTAGCTGGTTGGCGGGGTAACGGCCCACCAAGGCGACGATCCATAGGGGTTCTGAGAGGAAGGTCCCCCACATTGGTACTGAGACACGGACCAAACTCCTACGGGAGGCAGCAGTGAGGAATATTGGTCAATGGGCGGAAGCCTGAACCAGCCAAGTCGCGTGAAGGATGAAGGTATTATGTATTGTAAACTTCTTTAGTCGCAGAGAAATAAGGTGCTCGTGAGCACTGATGCTAGTATGCGAAGAATAAGGATCGGCTAACTCCGTGCCAGCAGCCGCGGTAATACGGAGGATCCGAGTGTTATCCGGATTTATTGGGTTTAAAGGGTGCGCAGGCGGGATGTCAAGTCAGTGGTGAAATGGTGCGGCTCAACCGTAGCATTGCCGTTGAAACTGGCGTCCTTGAGTGCGAATGAGGTACGCGGAACGTGTCATGTAGCGGTGAAATGCATAGATATGACACAGAACACCGATTGCGAAGGCAGCGTACTGGGACGCGACTGACGCTGAGGCACGAAAGTGCGGGGATCGAACAGGATTAGATACCCTGGTAGTCCGCACAGTAAACGATGAATACTTGTTCTTGGCGATACAATGTCAGGGGCAAAGCGAAAGCGATAAGTATTCCACCTGGGGAGTACGCCGGCAACGGTGAAACTCAAAGGAATTGACGGGGGCCCG
>CALCUH010000081.1 GCA_937907165.1 uncultured Bacteroidales bacterium
AATACCGGCCTGAATCATCATTGAGTTAATAGGACCGCCATCTGAGAACAATGTGGAAGCATGCATAAGACCACAAGAAAGCCAATCCATCTTACTATCTAACGAGCGGAAAACGGTTTTTCGTTTAATATGATAAAAATAACGATGAATGGGTTTCACGACCAGTTCCTTCAACAGCACCACTTTCCCAGGCAAAATATCCGTCCGATTTTCCACCTCTCTACGGATGGGCGCAAAAACCACCTCATCCAAGCCTCTATCAGACAACTGCGTATAGAGGTTAGCATGAACCCGAGAGCCAAACAAATCGTTACAAATATGAAGAACTTTCATACGTCAACAAAGGAACAAACCGTCAGATTTACATCGAGGAGAACGAAGAAAAATGACTGCTACCAACGAGCCCCCGTAATTATAGTTTTGATCGGATAAAATCTGTAATCAAAGAAGCTCTCCTATCGATCGATAAATCCGCAACCGAAGAGAGCGCATTCTCCCCATACTCTTTCCTTTTCACAGGATCACTCATCTCAGAGATGGCGGAAGCCAAACCGTCAATATCCATAGGATCCACCAAAATAGAATTTTTTTCGTTCAATATATTCCAATTAAACGGAAGATTGGAAGATATGACAGGTAGGCCACACGACAAAGCTTCGACCACCGCATTGCAGCAGCCCTCTCGCAGAGTGGGCAAAACAAACACATCCGCAGCATTCAGATATTTGGGGATATCACAATGAGGAAGCTTCCCTTCAAATAAAACCCCCTCACATGAAGGATGTTGATCTCCTTCTCCGATAAAAATCGAACGAACAGAAATATCCTTGAGCCTTCCGATTGCAGATGAGAGTCTCATCAAACCTTTCCGGTCACTAAAAGCGCCCACGAATGCGATAATATAAGCATCCAAAGGGAATCGCAACTCTTTTCTACACTGAAGTCTATCCATCGGGCAGAAAAGAGACTTATCGACAGCATTAGGGATCACCTTGCATTTTTCATGAGAGGTCAGTCCACAAGACACACTCTCTTCCAAGTTCTTAGTGGACACACAAACAACCCCCGAGACAAGATTAGAAATATCCTTAGAGAAACGCTTCAAATCTATCATATGTGAGATATCACTTTCTCCGGAAGCGACGAACAAAGGAAGATGCTTTTCCCTTGCGTAATCGGAAATCCATTCCGCAGACATCCAGAAATGCGCATATATAACGTCAGGCGTGAAATCCATTTTACTCAAAGCCCTATAAAGCGCGCGTTTACGAAAATGATAAGAGAGAGAGAGATTACCAATCTTCAGTTTAGAGAACGACAAAAATGGAGGACGGCATACGACAACATTCTGAGATTCCCTCATCACCGTCTGGTATAAATGCCTATTTTTAGTGACACTGTAAGGAGCGATCACATAACACGTATGTCCGCATTTAGACAATGCCATGACCAACTCTTTCACGAACTGATACTTAGGCCTATACTTATCCGGATATTCCGGAGAAACGACAAGAATATTCATAACGATGAACCTTTCGAGAAGGAAGAACTCCTAATGATATTACCCAAACAGACCCCCAAAACGCTAGTCGAATATATGTTCATATTTCCATAAGACATAGAGAAAAATGTTCGCATGAAATAGATGAAAAACAACAAACCCATTGCCAAACGCATATTGTCAGTCCTCTCCGTCTTTCGCCAAGCCATAAAGAAAGAAATCCAATAGAACAGATAGGCGCAAAAGCCTAAAACGCCCTGGTTGACAAGTATCTCCAGCCAATCATTATGCGCATAATTAAAGGAGACCTCCAATGTGGCGTTTGCACCAGAGCCGAAAAAGAATTGGAAAGCGTTCGTATCGTACAAAAAATAATTCAGCAAAATAGTATACAAATAACTCCTACCACTCACATTACCCTCAATCGTCGATTGTATACGCATTCTGAAAAAATCGCTGGTCATCAACAAATGCCAAACGAGAAAGAATAACAAAACGACTACCCCAATAGAGGTGAGAATGATTATCAATTTTTTGAAATTCTTTGCAGACTTGAACATTTCCAGCAAAAACCATACCATGCAAAAGAAACCGATTAAAATCGCACCTCGTTTCATTCCCATGAGAATGAACGTCATCACACAGATGACACCCAAATATTGAAATATAGGACGTTTATAATAAAACGTTAGGATAGGAAACAAACAAAGAAATTCATAACCCATATTGTTAACAAAGCCATCCCTATCCCCTCCCCGTTCCAAAAGGATGGACTTCATCTTCAAGTCATACCCCCAATAGGACAAAAACACCATAATAAAGAACAGACAACCGAAGATACACATCATGCGTCGAGTCAAAACGCCTTTCCATGAAAAATAGGAGAATACATAAATCGGTAAAAGAGAGTTATAGATAGTTTTCAAATAATTATAGGGATTTTCCTCTTTAACCAAAATCATATAATGTTCACCATCCAAACAATAAATGATGCCATAAAGCGTGAATAACAAAATCATAATATTCAACGCTTTGAAATAGATCGGCATATCATGCACCAATCTATTCAGCTTTATGCAATAAAAAATAGAGATTGCATTTATTACCAGAATGGCACATAGTGACAAAGCAGAACCTGACAACCCCAACAATTCTTGTAATTCATATACGATCCACAAGAAAAAATACAAATACAATATATGTTTTCCCCTCAAAATCATTTCGTCGAAGAATCTTCGTCAAGAGGAATTTTACTTCCCCAAAACAAATCATACTCATTGGGCGTAAATTTCGAGAAACCAGCCGCTGGCGAAAAGGTCATTTCACCCACAAAAACTTGTCCATTCACCTCGTAGAAATCGACACGGACGAAAGGGATACCTTCAGATAGTTTCTTAGCGATTCCGTACATCTCTCGCCATGCTCGAGGAGCCGGAATTTTTCTCTCAGAATGCCGAAATCCATCAAATAAGAAAGGTTCTTCTTGCCAATCGACGTCATATACCGCAAATCGAATATCTTTATAACGATCACAAACCACTAATGTGAAATATGGCGTTCCGCCCATACAGAAGACCTTGTAATCAATCAGACTTCCGCTCTCATTCTCCAAATACTTCTCCGCAATAATACGACGCGGGATATTCTTATAGGGCCATTCCTTTGTATACGCATAGAAATCACGATTCATATGAAACCGCAACTTTTTTTCCGCAGCCTGTCGATTGAAGTTCTTTTTATCAGGACAAATCACGCCGCCTCCATTGTCATGCGTCGTTTTCAACACAAAACTTTCTGGCAATGAATCGTAATCAATATCATCCACATTTTCCCATACCCCTAACGTGGGAACCACATGACCTTCACCGACACGATCCGAAACCCACTCTTTCACAGCCTGTTTATCGGCCATTATCGTATATTCGGGACGATGGTCATAAAGTTTCAACCATTGTATTTTTTCAAAAAAAGTAGTAGGATGTTTTAAATCGAGACGATATCCCACCTTCAACCAAAACATAATACGGGTGTATAACTCGTCGGACAAGGATGGGGCCATATGCTTCACCACACGAACCGCAAACGAGTTAACAATCTTTTTGATTTTCATGAAGGGATCGAACATGTTCTGCGATTGTTTATTTCTTAAATCGCTGACTAAGATATGGTTTCACCTTAGTCAACAAAAGGCGCTCACGTGGGAAAATCATCAAAAAGCCGATAAAAAACAAAGCGAACACTGGCATAGAAACAACCTCTCCTAATGGAGTTGGATGATTACTTTGGAACAAGAGGATGACGCCCAACAACAGTAGAGAGGCAACGAATATCGTAAGAACATTTCTTATCATCATCCAAGGCGTTATTTTGACCGCATACCACAATATAGCCATATTCACCAAAACGGACTGCAATCTAACGAGGGTTCTCACCTGATAAAGTGTCTCGAAACCCTCTCTTACCGCCCACCATACAGCCGGCCATAAAACAATAATATGGAGCCATTGCGCCAAAGCCGACAGCCTAGGTTTACCCAAAGAGCGATAAACTTCGCTGGCGGAATGGCAAAATACGATTACCAAAGTAGACGATAATCCCCAAAGTCCAAGAAATTCAGCAGCCATCAACCATTGTTCTCCTAAAACAAATCGAGTCACAAAATCATGATAACCATAAATGGAAACACCAATCGGCATCACAAATAACGCCACCAACTTCTGGAAACGGAAGAATAATTTTTTGAATTCCTTCCTATCTTGCTGCAATCTGGAAAGGGCCGCAAATAGAACCGGCGTGGTCACTGAGGTGACAATTCCAGTTATTTGCGTCACCACAACCGTAGAGGTTTTATAAAGGCCCAAATAATATTGGTTTAAGGCATTTCCCACGATGAACAGATCCACATAGCCAGCCAACCAAATGGAAACTGATTCGAACATCGACCACATGGAAAAGGAAAACATATCCTTCAAACAACGCCATGAAAAAAAGAAGGTTGGGCGCCACCTGAAAAAGCCCAACAAAACTACAGCTGTCACCAAATGGCACGACAACGTACCAATTATCAACGCCCAATAGTTATGGGTATAGAGAGCCATAGGCAAAGTGACCAGTAAGGGAACACACACACCTATTATGCGTACCTTAAAAAGCGACTTGAAATCTAGCGATCGTTTCAATAAGGCCACAGGAATGGAGTATAGAGAAGATAACGGTATAGCTAATGCTGCGACCAAAAGGGGCCAACCTAAACCAGGGCTACCCACCAAAGCAGATAAATCATCACGAAAAACAGCAATGATAATCCATAACACGCAAGAACAGATGAAATTACTCCAGAATGCCACTTGAGACGACCGCCTCAATTCATCATCGCCACAAAACTCATGTTGAATCATGTATCTTTGGAAGCCCGCATCAGCCAAAATTTCGGAAAAAGATATTACTATGGAAAGCGACGAAATAACACCAAACGCCTCTGGCGCCAAAACTCTCGCCAAAACCATAGAAGTAATCGGAGCAAGCAACTTCGACCCAATCTCAGTAAATACAGACCACTTTACCGCAGAAAAAACTTTATGGTTTTCAGACTCTAACATTTTCGTTTAAGAACAATTCATCGTTTTACAATCGACCATCCACCTCACTTTTCGCCAAAAATCCTTTGACGTCGTAGACAACTCCCATCTTCCTATCAGCAAGGAATGAACGCACATCACAATCCTTAAACTGGCGATGAGATACGGCCAAAATCACAGCGTCAAATTCACCTCGCATATCCTCAAACGAACGACTAGATAGATTAATACAATATTCGGATTTAACCTTTTCGTCGTCTGCCCAAGGATCATAGACCTCAACATTTTTTGTGTACTCGCTCAACGTATGATATATATCCACCACCTTCGTGTTACGGATATCAGGGCAATTCTCTTTGAAAGTGAATCCCAGAATAAGGATCTTCGCATTCTTCACCATAAGCCCTTTCTTATTCATACACTTAATGGTTTGTTCAGCCACATAGGCGCCCATCGCATCGTTCAATCTACGAGCGGAAATCATCACACGCGGAAAGACACCATAGACCTCCGCCTTCTGTATCAGATAATAGGGGTCGACGGAAATACAATGGCCACCCACCAGACCAGGCTTCATCTTAATAAAATTCCACTTCGTGGCCGCGGCCTCGATTACATCATTAGTGTCTATATCCATCGCATTGAAGATTTTTGCCAACTCATTCATGAAGGCTATATTGACATCCCGCTGCGAATTTTCTATAATCTTACTAGCTTCAGCCACACGAATGGAAGGAGCTTTATGTGTACCATTCAACAAAACAGAATTATAAACACTATCAACAAAATCAGCCACCTCAGGAGTAGAGCCCGACGTCACTTTTTTTATCTTCTCAACCGTATGTTCCTTATCTCCAGGATTAATGCGTTCGGGTGAATAACCAGCGAAAAAATCACTATTGTAAGTCAACCCCGAGACTCGTTCTATAATAGGAATACACTCATCCTCCGTTACACCGGGATATACAGTGGACTCGAAAACAACCACATCTCCCTTAGAGATAACATGTCCTATCATTTCGCTCGCCTTATAGAGAGGTCCCAAATCAGGAGCGTTGTCCAAATCCACAGGGGTAGGCACGGCAACAACATAGAAGTTGCAGTCTCGCACTTCATCCAAATCGGAAGTACAGGAAAAACCATTGTCAAGAGCTGAACGCAACAAAACGTCATTCACCTCCATAGTCGCATCATGCCCCTCATTCAAAGCTTCAACACGGCTATTATTCTTATCATATCCAATCGTCCGATATTTCGTGGAAAAAAGACGGGCTAAAGGTAATCCCACATACCCCAATCCGACAACACAAATTTTTACATTATCAAGACTGAACTCCTTCGCTGACATATTATTTAACATTCTGATTCACAACACCTTAAAACAACAATCCAAACACACTTCGTGATTGTCAGTAACAAAATACAGACAACCAATCAAGAAATCCCCTACACTATTTCGAATTAGTTTTTTTAGACTGGCCATAACCATAGCCATAACCTCCACCATAGCCATAACCATAGCCATAGCCATAACCATAGCCATAACCATAGTTCTTTCCATAATGGTTTTTTCGGGATTTTTTTACAGCGTTAATCACGATACCGACATTCGGCAAACGTTTTTCCTCCGCTAACGTATTAATATATTTAAAGCATCGTTTATTCAAGAACATTGAGCGGCACACAAAAGCAGTGAGATCCGCCACACGCGCCAGCACCAACGTATCGGTCACAATGGAAACAGGCGCCGTATCTATCAGCACATAATCATAACGATTCCTAAGCTCCTCGAAAAGGGAGTCCAGACGAGGTCGTGAAAGTAACTCAGTCGGATTAGGAGGTATAGAGCCACAAGAAATAGCATCCAAGTTAGGAATATCAGTCGGCTCGATGATGTCTTCCGATTTTAAAGAATCATTAGACAAGTAGTTAGACAATCCATATTTCCTTTTCGTCATAAAATATCGGTTAATCTGCGGGTTACGTATATCAGCACCGATAATCACAATTTTCTTGGAAAGTGAGGCGAATGATATGGCGGTATTCACCGTCACAAAGGTCTTCCCCTCGTTCGGGATAAAGGACGTAAACAAAATCACCTTACTATTCTTATCCGGCAAAACAAACTGGAGATTAGTGCGAAGAAGACGGAACGGCTCCTCTCGTACCATTTGCCACTCCTCTTCAGAAATCTTGCTATCCTTGAACGGCAACTCCGCCAAAACCGGCAAAGTAGTTAGTTTCTCCTGCTCCAAACAATAGGAATCCGTCACATTGAAAGAGAAGAGTTTCCTTAGATATAAGCAAGCCACAGGAATAGTCAAGCCGAATAAGACAGCAATGAAAAGGACAAGCGGAATCTTAGGTGATATAGGGGAATCGTCAGCCATGCTCTCATCCACCACTTTGGCACAACTCATAGTCGCCGCCATGGTCAAGGCATTTTCCTCCCTTTTTTGAAGCAAGAGCAAAAACAATTGTTGCTGGATTTGACGCTGACGCTCTATTTCGACGAAAAGGCGTTCCTGGGTAGGCACATTACTGATTTGACCCTTGAACTTATCTGTCTGTCTGTTCAAATCAGACAACGAGATGTTTAAACCCTTTTCCACATTCGACACTAACAGTTTGATATTCTCGAGCAAGCCATTGATTTGAAGAGATTGCTGCACGACGACCGGATTGTTTTCTGACGTGGTCTGAAGTAATTTGACACGAGATAACAATAAATTGTTATACTGATTGATTTGTTCCATCAACCCAGCATCATTTAAGCCAATGTTAGAAGGAATCACGTTGCCCCTATTGGACTCATCTTCCAAATACCCCTTTAAAGAGAGGACCAAGTTCAACTGCGTCTCGCACTCCACTCTCTTTTGTTCATATTCAGCACCTTTCTGCAAATAGAGTTCCGCATTGGAAGATAGCTCCGTCAACCCCTCTCTCTTTTTATACCTTTCCAGATTCTTTTCCGTCTCACCCAGTTCATCTGTCAGTACAGTAATACGATTATCGATAAACAAAGCTGTCTTAGTAGCCACCTCGTTTTTCTCCTCAACGGCGGAACGGTTATACATGTCAATCAATCCGTCAAGGAATTCGACGCCCCGGTTTCTATTAGTTGTGTTCAAAGTGAGGACCACGACAGAAGAGTTCTTGCTAACCTGTGAAATATGTAGATTTTTTATATAACGTTTCGCCAGAGAAATCGGTGAGCTGATTTCAATACTAATGTGATCGTATTCGGAATCTTCATTCCATGGTTTAGATAATGCAAAATCCAACAAACCGTAAGGCGTGCGCGCCTCAATAGGGAATCCGACACAAAGTGAATCATAAAGCAGTTCTTCTCCGCATCTCAAGGCGAATCGGACAGACTTGTTTTTATGTATCTCCAAATCAGCCACCATGGCAGAAGGCATAGAATAGAGGTCAAACAAACTATCCACCACCACCACAGGAGAAGAACCTGTCACATCCCGGCAACGGAGCAAAGACTTTCCGTAATAATTCACATACAAGTTTTTCTCCTGAATCACATTCTTTATGAGTGTCTTGGACATCAACAACTCTACCTCATTCTCCGTGTTGGCCTTATAGAGCATATCTATATTATCGAACACGGAAAATTCAGAGAAGAAATCGCCCCCCCTTTTTTCATCCCTTATCATGATTTTCGAAGAGACTCGATAGGTAGGCATCGTATAATGTAAATATGCGAAAGCCAACAAAAAGCAGACCCCAAAAGAAATTGCGAAACATTTCCAATAAGCCAAGAAAGTATATATCAGATCCTTCAAATATATGCCGTCGTTCTCAGACTCATTTTGATATATATTCTTTTCTTTTTCCATGTCAACCAATCTTTATTTTGTGAGCGTGACAATCAGACCAGCAACGGATACCAAGACCGATGTGCCCGTCAAGATTTGGCCCGTGAGGGCACTATAACGGCTATTCCGCATCCTCGTCCTATTCGGTTCAACATACAGCACATCATTCTGTTGCAAATAGAAATATGGGGAATAGACAAGGTTCTTGTCAGTCAAGTCAATAGTAAAGACCTCTCGCTCACCCGATACGGACTCACGCATCAGTTTCACATTGTCGCGCTTTCCATAAATCGTCAAGTCGCCGGCAAGAGCCAACGCCTCCAAAACATTCACCTTCTCGTTTGTGATGGTATACGTGTTAGGTCGGGCGACCTCGCCTATTACAGATATTTTATAATTCACCATTCGGACATTCACCAGTGGTTCCTCTTTCAGATAGGCTTTCAGACATCCTCGCAAATAGGCTTCCACCTCTTTTTTCGTCATGCCCGCCACTTTGACGCTACCGATGACTGGGAAATCGATGGTTCCGTCATTATCGACCAAATATTTTTGCATCACATTCTCCCCTATGTTGCTGGAGTAACCCGTGGGTGAGCAGGATGGATACATCAAATTGAAAGGCAAGGAAGCCTCTTTATCAAACGTATTCACCGTGATGGACAACAGATCCTTCGGCTTGATGCGGGCGTCATAGAGGGAATCCATCGCCGAGCGCATCACACCATCTCGTTCCTGCAAATATGCGATTTTCTTAGTGGATGTACAAGAAGAACAGAGTGTCAGAATCAGTCCCACACACCATAATCCATGTAAAAATATTTTATTCAAACGTTTACTATTCATCAAAATTAATATTTTCTTTTCTAGGAAACCTTCTACGGCGACCAATATAATGCGAATATACGATTTTTCACCTAATTAAGGTAATCCGGTCACACAAAAAAAAGACGGAAATAAAAAATTCCCGTCTTTCTTATAAAGACATCTTTAGATGGTAATAATAAGTTATAAAAAATGGAATATCACAAACATCTATCATTTCTTCTTAGCCTGAAAGACCAAATATCCCACAAAACAAGCGAACAAAACTATACCACCAGCCGCCAAATAAGGTTTATACTGAGCGACAGCATCCGCCAACTGTTCAGGAGGCACGATGCCATGCAAAGCGTAACCGATAGCGGCTAGGATTGAATTCCAGATCATAGCGCCCAAGAAAGTGAATGCCACGAAAGTGTGGAGTTTCATCTTCGCAAGTCCTGCTGGAATAGATATCAATTGTCTCACAGCAGGAACCATACGTCCAATCAGTGTAGAGGAGACACCATGCTCCCTGAAATAGTCCTCCGCATGTTCCATCTTCTCTTTCGAGAGCATGCAAAGATGACCGAATTTCGTTTCGACGAACCAATAGACAAACTGGCGGCCCAACGTATAAGCCAGCACGTAGTTAATTAACGCACCGATAATAGCGCCCACAGAAGCGGAGCAAACCACACCAACGACATTCAGTTCTCCGGCAGCAGCCTTATATGCGGCAGGGGGAACTACGATTTCGGAAGGGAAAGGGATAAAAGAACTTTCGATAGTCATCAAAAGAGCGACTGTCCAATAATTCAAGTTATCCAAACACCACTGAAGAATTTCCATAAAATCAAAAAAAAGAGACCAAACCCATTCACTGAGTTCAGTCTCCGTTAATATTATTATTTATTCAATCTAGCTTGGATAGCCTCAGTCTCTTTCTCGTAACCTGGTTTGCCAAGCAAAGCGAACATATTCTTCTTGTAAGCCTCAACACCTGGTTGGTTGAATGGATTCACGCCAAGCAAGTAACCGCTGATACCGCAAGCTTTCTCGAAGAAATAGAACAATTGACCGATATAGTACTCATTCAATGAAGGCATATCGATGTGCAAGTTAGGAACTTGTCCATCCACGTGAGCCAAAACAACGCCCAACTCAGCCATCTTGTTCACCTCGTCGACACGCTTACCAGCCAAGAAGTTCAAGCCGTCCAAGTTCTCCTTGTCCTCAGGGACAACCACCTTCTTGTTAGCTCTCTTGATAGAGATGACGGTCTCGAAGATAGTGCGTTCGCCTTCTTGAATCCATTGACCCATAGAGTGGAGGTCGGTAGAGAAGTCAACAGCAGCAGGGAAGATACCCTTCAAATCCTTACCCTCAGACTCTCCGTAGAGTTGCTTCCACCATTCACCGATGAAGTGCAATTTAGGGTGGTAGTTCACCAAGATCTCGATCTTCTTACCCTTCTGGTACAACTCGTTACGAACAGCTGCGTATTGAGCGGCAGGGTTCTTTGAGAAAGGAACGTCGATGTTACACATCTCCTGCATCTTCTTAGCGCCAGCCACCAATTGCTTGATGTCGAAGCCAGCGACAGCGATAGGCAACAAACCTACTGGAGTGAGCACAGAGAAACGTCCGCCCACGTTATCAGGAATAACGTAAGTCTCATAACCCTCTTGAGTAGCCAATTTGCGGAGCGCACCCTTAGCGGCGTCAGTTACAGCCACGATACGGTTCTTAGCCTCAGCCTTACCAACTTGCTCCTCCAATTGAGTCTTCAAGATACGGAAAGCCAAAGCGGTCTCGGTAGTTGTACCGGACTTAGAGATATTGATGATACCGAATTGTTTTCTTTTCAAGAAAGAAGAGAGTTCAGCCAAATAATCCTCGCTGATGTTGTTACCTGCGAAAACGATAGCAGGATTCACCTTGCTCTTAGAATATGCGGCGAAAGCGTTAGACAAAGCCTCGATGACCGCACGGGCGCCCAAGTAAGAGCCACCGATACCAGCGACAACGACAACGTCGCAAGATTTTCTCAATCTATCAGCCGTAGCGATGATCTTGTTCAAGAAATTATCGTCCAAAGAGGAAGGTAAAGTCAACCAACCCAAGAAATCGTTGCCCTTTCCCTTACCGAAATGCAACATTTCCTGACACTCTTTTACTTTAGCCTCATAAGCCGTGATGCATGGCTTGGAGATGTATAAACCCTCGCAAGCGAATGCGTTTTCAATGTTCAACTTAATGTTTTCCATTCTTTTATTTTTTTATGATATAATATTACAACTTTCACAATTAACGCAACAAACCCGTCAGCACCTTAATCTCGATGGCGGGAGAAATCTTCCCGTAAAGAATATTATAGACGGAATCCATAATAGGCATGTTCACATGATAACACTTGTTGATCTCATGGATACACTTCGTTCCATAATAGCCCTCCGCTATCATCTCCATCTCCACCTGAGCCGTCTTGACGGAGTAGCCCTTTCCGATCATCGTTCCGAACGTACGGTTTCGGCTGAATTTAGAGTAGCTCGTCACCAGCAAATCGCCCAAATAGGCGGATTCGGTAATATTACGTTGCTTCTCGTTCACGATATTCAAGAAGCGATGCATCTCTTGGATAGCGTTAGAAATCAGCACCGCCTGGAAATTATCTCCATACTTGAGACCATGGCAGATACCCGCCGCTATCGCATATACGTTCTTCAAGACGGAAGCATACTCCAAACCGATGATATCGTCCACGGTGGAAGTCCGCACATAGTTGCACTGCAACATAGTGGAGAACAACTTAGCATTATCACGGGAAACGCCGCCAATAGTCAAATAGCTAAGACGGTCCATAGCGACCTCCTCCGCATGGGAAGGACCCGAGATGACCAACAAGTTATCGAGCGGCACGTTATAAATCTGATGGAAATACTCCGACACCGTAAGGTTCTCATCCGGCACGATGCCCTTGATGGCAGAAACGACAATCTTAGACTTCAAGGAAGCCCTCAACTTCTTCAGATGTTGTTTCAGAAACGGAGAAGGAGTTGCGAAGATAAGGATATCGGACTTTTTCACAATCTCGTTGATATTGCTTGTGAATTCAATCCTATCCAAATCGAATGGCACCATAGAAAGGTAAGCGGGATTATGTCCCATCTCCTTGAAATCATCAATCTGGTCCTGTCTACGCATGTACCAATTGATCGTACGTTCACGGTTGGAGAGACAAATCTTCGCGATAGCGGTCGCCCAGCTACCACCGCCCATGATACCTATTTTAGGTTCTTTAGACTCCATAAATTATATTTTGCTTACCCACTCCGCCACTTCTTCGCGGGTAGGATTAACCAATTCCAATTTGAATTTCTTGTTCAAACCGCAAATATCCTGATGGAACTTATTAGGGTTCACATCCTTCAACTGGTCGACAGTGAGGATACCCGCCTTTTGCACGACAGCCACCCATTCCTCAGGAATGCCCAAAGCGGTGAATTTAGCGACAGGATCCTTCGTCTGCGTCTTTTCCGGCTTCATTTGAGGGAAGAACAATACTTCTTGGATGGTAGTCTGACCCGTCATCAACATGACGAGACGGTCGATACCGATACCGATACCGGATGTCGGAGGCATACCATATTCCAAAGCGCGGACGAAATCCTGATCGATGAACATCGCTTCGTCGTCGCCCTTTTCAGACAATCTGAGCTGTTCCTTGAAGCGCTCCATCTGGTCGATCGGGTCATTCAACTCGGAATAGGCGTTAGCCAACTCCTTACCATTGACCATCAACTCGAAACGCTCGGTCAAGCCCGGTTTCGTGCGGTGCATTTTCGTGAGAGGAGACATCTCGACAGGATAGTCGGTGATGAAAGTAGGTTGAATATAAGTTCCTTCGCAGAACTCCCCGAAAATCTCGTCGATCAATTTACCCTTACCCATCGTATCATCGATCTCCATCTTCAAAGCCTTACAAACCTCACGGATTTCCTCCTCACTCTTGCCGTTCAGGTCATAACCCGTCTTCTCCTTGATAGCGTCAAGGATAGGCAATCTGCGGTATGGAGCCTTGAAACTGATGACGTTGTCGCCCACCTTCGATTCGTAGCTGCCATTAGCGGCGAAACAAATCTTCTCAAGCAATTGCTCGGTGAAAGACATCATCCAGTTATAATCCTTATATTGCACATAGAGCTCCATGCAAGTAAACTCAGGATTGTGGGTACGGTCCATACCCTCGTTACGGAAATTCTTACCAATCTCGTAAACGCCCTCGAAACCGCCCACAATCAGACGTTTCAAGTAAAGTTCGGTAGCGATACGGAGGTAGAGATCCACGTCCAAAGTATTATGATGCGTGATAAACGGACGAGCGCTGGCGCCACCTGCGATTTGCTGCAAGATAGGAGTTTCAACTTCCATATAACCCGCCTCGTCAAGAACGCCCCTCAAAGTCTTGTAAACCTTGGAACGCTTGATGAATATATCCTTCACACCATCGTTCACCACCAAGTCAACATAACGTTGGCGGTAGCGGAGCTCAGGATCGTCGAATGCGTCATAAGCGACGCCATCCTTATATTTCACGATTGGCAACGGACGAAGAGACTTGCTTAAAACCGTCAATTCCGAAGCATGTACAGAGATTTCGCCCATTTGGGTGCGGAAAACGTAACCTTTGATACCGACGAAGTCACCGATATCAAGCAATTTCTTGAATACGACATTGTACATGTCTTTGTTCTCGTCAGGACATAAATCGTCGCGGGAGATATAGACCTGCACACGGCCTTTGCTGTCCTGCAACTCCATGAACGAAGCCTTACCCATGATACGGCGGCTCATGATACGACCCGCAATCGTTACCTCCTTACGGGGAGCATCGTCAGAAAATTCGCTTTTTATATTAGTGGAATAATCCGAAACCACATATTCCGCGGCAGGGTATGGGTCAATGCCCATCGCGCGTAACTCCTTTAGGCTCTCTCTCCTAAGGATTTCCTGTTCACTCAAATCCAATAAGCTCATCAGTGTAAAATCTTATAATTATCCAATGTGGGCAAAGTTACAAAAAAATAACGTCCGAGAGGGTTATTTGTATAAAAGTTTACAACAGAGGAGAAAAAAACATGGTCAAACAAATAAAAACAGAGACAAACGGAACAAAACACAAGAGAAAAGGAAATATTTCGTCAGAGCAAAAAAAATCCCCCAAGAATGATTCTCGGAGGATTTTATATTTTAAGAAACCTATGATTACCAGTAAACGACCGGACAAGGATATTTCTCTTTCACGCGGATTACGTATATGAGATTCAACTCATGGGACCATGAACCGTTTTTCTTCTTATAGGAAGTGAAGATATCATACACATAGTTTGCTTGGAAGCTTCCGAACTGCACCCCAGCCGTAACGGAAGGAGTATGGATACAATCGAGATCGGTACGATAAGCGGCGCCGATCAGCAACGGGCTGATCAATGCGCAGACACTGACATAAAGGTTTTGGTAGACATCCTGTTTCTGATAGTTAACCGTAGCGAAAAGATAGTTGCTGGAGAGGTCATCACGGCTGAACAAACCATTTTTATATTGAAGGTCATGGAAATAGGTCGCATGCAAAACTAGTTTACGATGCAACAAATTATCCGGTTTGTCCAAGAATCCGTTCTTCGGTTCACCGATGTGGTAAATAGCGACACCTGCGGTAAGCTTATTGTCGATGACATAAGAACCACCAGCGGAGAAATCAAGGAAAACGCGAGAATCATTCTCCAAGTTTTCCAACGTCTCGTTCGTCACTGCCCTATAATAAGGGTTGTATTGGTCCTCGAACACGAAATTGTCGCCCAAGAAATTAGCATAGAGGGAAGCCTGCACTCCCAAGCGGACGAACTGATGCTCCGTCGTGCGAATCGTATGAGAATAGATTAAATCGAAATCGTTGATTTGATATGTACCTGCCGCCATATTATCATAGGAATACGCGAAACCCAAAGAACACATCTGCTTATAGAAGTTTTGGTCATAAGAGAAACGCACCGTGTGGTATTTATTACCCAAAGCGGGCCATTGCTGACGATAATTCAAACCAAAACGAATAGCGTTCGCACCACCGACCAACGAAGGGTTCAAACTAAATGGCACATTATTATGGTTCGAAAAAGAATAGTCTTGAGCGGAGACGCCCCAGCACGAGCAAACAGCCAATAGTATTCCTATAAATAATTTCTTCATTGCATTCTATTTTAGAATTGATACATAACCTTTCTTATTCCCGCTTTTGCCTATGCCCTTATAATTACTATAATAAGTAACATTCCAGCCATAGACCTCTTGAGGACAAGGGTGACCATTCAAATCATTTCCATCCCATGAGTCATCTATGCTATCGCCTTCGAAAACGGTTTGACCCAATCTATTATAAATATTGAAATGGAAATCCTCGATATGCTCGCCACCTAAGAAACGGAACACATCATTCAGACCGTCTCCATTAGGCGTAAACATTGTCGGTGCCCAAAAGTCTTTCCACACATACACATAAGCTGAATGTTGGAACAGGCATCCATCTTCAGTACGAGCTCTCATATACACTCTGAATGAATCCTCGGTGACAACATCCACATCACTGTACGTATAAACGACATCCTCGCCCTCGAGAACATCGGACCCGTCTCCCGGATCCCAGGTCCATTGCGTATTCTTAGGGAAATATCCCCTGAAATGAACCGTCGGATCTTCTTTCTCGATTACGGCCGGCAAGATTTGGTACGTCATCTCATTGTGATCTTTTGGTTTTATCCACATCGAATCGGTACCCTGACAGCCGTTTTCGTCGGTTCCCACCACATAGACCATAGTAGGCTCCTCGATCAACGCATCCAAGTCGTAAGAAGAAGTCCCTGAAATAGTTACATTATATGGTTCACTACTCCACACATAATTGTTGGCACCCTCAGCCGCCATTTCGACTTCTGTTGGCTCTCCAGGACAGCCCTTCTTGCGAACTTCCTTCAAAGATACATTTAAATCTGGATAAACCTCTACTTTAATCGTTTTTTTTGCATAACATCCATCAATTAATCTTCCTTTGACCATATAAGTGGTAGAAGTTGACAAAGAATAAGATATCGAAGCGGTACTATCACCCGTTGACCAGACATACTCGTCAGCGCCCGAAGCAGTCAAGGAGAAACGCTGGTTTTTGCAGACATAAGTCTGTCCGATCACATTGATGGAAGGCATCGGACTCACCGTCACATAGATATCCATGGAAGAGGAGCAATCGCCCTCGGAACCTACCAAAGTAATCATCGCATTGTTTTCAGGCTTATAAATCAATCGTTCGCCCTCTTGGAAGATATTACTGTTTTCCGCCCAAGTATAATTGGAGGCACCCGCCGCCAACAAAACGACATCGTCGCCTTGACAAACATTCGTCTCACCCGTATAGGAAATCACAGGAGGCATAACGGTGTGCACCTTCTTAGAAGCTGTACCTTCACAACCATATGAGTTCCACGCCTTCACAGAGAAAGTTTTCTCGCCGGCGACGGGTTCCGTAATCGTAGAATCGGACTCACCCGTATTCCATACGAACTGAATCAAATCGTCTCCTTTGGCAGACAATGTAACAGGGGAATTCTCACATACGACACCAGAGCCTTCGATCGTAACATACGGATGCGGGCTTACGACGAAAGGAACCTCCATCTTCGTCGAGCATCCGTTCTCGTTCGTTCCCACCACAGAGACAGATGCGGAGATAGTCGGATAAGCGGTGTAAACTTCACCATCAGACAAAGCGTTCCATCTATAACTATCAGCACCATGGGCAATCAGCACCATGGAATCGCCCTGGCAGAGAGTTGTCTTTCCATCAACCCACAGATAAGGAGCAGGCAAGACCGTTATAGGCACATCCACCTTAGAAGAGCAACCTCCCGTCGTACCCTCTACCCACATGGTCATGCTGGAATTAGGTTGAAGCACGACAGTGTTGGAGGTTGTACTATCGCTCCACACATAAGAGGAGGCGCCAGACGCATAAAGGTTCAAAGCAGATCCGCGGCATACAGTAGTGATGCCCGAAACCGAAACATCCGGCAAAGGAATAGCCGTCACCTTCAAATTTCGCTTCGTCATACAACCGAAAGTAGTATCCGTTCCGACCACCTCGAAATCAGTAGTCTCATTTAAATATGTGCTACAAGAATCACCGATGAAGCCATTACTCCATTGGTAAACACAATCGCCATCTATTCCCAAAGCACGCAACGTAATGATAGAACCCGCACATACACTGAGCGGACCATCCACCGAGAAGGACGGCACCGGATGCACATTCACCTCGTAGGACGCACTCGCCACGCAGCCCTGAGCGGAAGTACCCTTGACATAGAATATCTGACTAGAAGTCAACGTTTTGTCAATTTGAGCAGAAGTTTCTCCCGTACTCCATTCATACGAATCAGTACCTTGGGCGAAAAGGGAGACCGAATCGCCTGCACAGATTTCGTTTTTACCATAGATGGAGACAATCGGAATAGGGCTCACGACAATCGGGATCTCCATTGTGGCCTCACAACCGCCGTTATTACCCTTCACCCAATACGAAGTAGTATTGAGTGTCGGTTTACGATTCACAACCGCACCTTCGGTACCATCATCCCACACATAAGACTGGGCACCCTCCACCCAGAGACTCAACTGCTCGCCATCGCACAAATCATGGTTACCATAAACCACCAGATTAGGAGCCGGAGTAACAGCCACTTTATGGGTAGCGCTCGCCGTACATCCGTTCGTATCGGTACCCACCACCGTATAGACAGTGGATTCCAACGGCTCAGCGGTCAACGTATCGCCCGCATAAACATTTTGCCAGAAATATTCCGCAGCTCCAGAAGCGGTCAAAACCGCCCTATCGCCAGAGCAAATCAAGTCAGGACCATCGATGGTAACCACCGGCACAGGATTGACCACCACCTCCACACATTTGGAAGTCTTACAACCCGTTTGCGTATATGTACCCGTCACACAATAACTAGTGGATTTTTGCGGCGTGAACTTCAACGTATCGCCCTCGTAGGCGGAGCTCCAAACAAACTTGTCAGCATCACCCCACACCCACAATTTTGTCGGCGTATTAAAGCAGACGGAAGAATCGCCCTTAATATAGATAGTAGGCGAAGAAGAGACACCCACATACACATCCTTGAAATATTGGCAACTAAACTGATCGATGATGTTCACACGATAAGTCTGGCTTGTGAGAGCCTGCTCCGACATAGAAATGCTCCGTGAGATAGTATCCCCCTCCTGGTTCAACCAAAAGAACTCGTTACCAATCTGAGAAGAGAGACACGACAAAGCGATCATATCCCCGTAACAAACATTTTGGTCACCATCAATTGTCAATTTAGGCTTAGGATTCACCTTCACGATACGAGAGAACGTGGAGGAACATCCCCTATTTGAAACGACCGTCAAAGATACAGTATACTCTCCGTCCTCCTGATATTCATGTCGAGGAGATTCTTCAGCGGAATAGAAACCGTCACCGAAGTCCCAACGATAAGTTTTGATTACGTCCCTTTTCACCTCACTCTTATTGATGAAATCAACTGTCATGTTACAAGTATCCTTATAATCGAAATTTGCGTCCAAGACGATGGTGGTCAGTACCGTATCCGTCAAGATAGTCGTACAAGCGCTGTTCGAGCCAATCATCTCACAACAATAGTGGGCGCCATCCACAATTTCATCCTTAGGAATGACCGCCACATTACCATCCGAAGAGAGAGGCATATAATCATCGCAACGATACCAATTATAAGTAACGAAACCTTTCGGCGCAGTAATCACGGCATCATCATTACCACAATTTCTAGGAATTAGCTCCAATGGTTCCGTCTTACCCCAGAAATAACCATAAGCCTTATGGCTACCACCCATCTCCGCATTATTCTTACCGACGTCCACAAGACAGTCATGCGTAATGATATCGATCGTTATCGTATAACCAATATAATCCGTCAAATCATAGCTTACAGTAGTCCAAGGTTGGTAAACATAATCCTCAGGGCGTTGGTTATCGCTCTCGTTCTTCCCCTTCTCCACCTTCGCCTCCGTACAAGTCGCAGGGTTTTGTATCAAAGAGTTGTTGAAGCTAGCGTTACCCGAGAAAGACATACAATTCAGCGTCACCTCCTGGCCCTCCGGCGAATAGAGATTCACGTCCACATAGAAAGCAGGCATTTGGTATGATTCATGTTTGTCGTTCGTCGGCACATGAAGCACACAAGCATATTTATAAGTGAAAAGCGTAGTCTGATCATTTACGACAAAAGCGTAACGCATTCTTTCCGCATAAGCGCCAGCCTTCGTGTTACGCCCCTCCGCATATCCGTTGTTCCTACCAATTTGGATAACCGCTTCATTATCAGGGTTCACATAAAAATCACTACATGCGATGATCGGGTCCGTTTGTCCCAAATCACTAGACAACATCATTCGCTGATTCTTTCTTGCCGCATCTTCCGTAGTCTTTTTCCAAGAATAAACATAACTATAGACAGCATCTTCGCCTTCGCCCTCCATTTTCGGATAATAGAGACCCGTATAAAGATTCCAACCATCCAGTGTTCCACCTACCTTCAGGCCATCATTCAGAGGGAGTTCATCCGTTTCAACATCTATTGTACCGGTCTCTCTATCAATCGCCTCCTCTTTTTGGTTCTTTCCACCTTGGTCGCCTTTACCCGGCTTGTCATCACCTCCGGCAGCGACCTCTTCCTTGCCAGCCTTATCATCCTTACCTGCGGCTCCGGCACCATCGTCCTTGCCAGCCTTATCATCCTTACCTGCGGCTCCGGCACCATCGTCCTTGCCAG